>SAAR01000381.1 GCA_009916335.1 Erysipelotrichia bacterium
CATCCATAAATCTTTTTCAAGTTTTGCAACTTTTTCATCTGCAAATGCTTCAGTTCCTTTGTCATCTTCTTCACTAGCAGCAGCACTTAGTTTTTTGAAAGATTTTAAAAGGTATTCAAAATCAGCAGTTATTTTTTCTACTATCTCTCTTGATTTAAAGCTATCACCTTTTTCAGTCTCTATTTTTGTAGCTTTACTTAACTCTTCAATAGTTAAATATGGTTTATCACCTAAGATAATTGTTCTTTCTGCCATATCATCAAAAAGAACTGACATCTCATTGTAAAGTCCTTCTGTATAAGCATGAACTGGGTGAAAATCCATACCTTTTACATTCCAGTGATAATTATGAACTTTTATATACAAAGCATGCGCATCTGCTTGAATTTGTTTTAACTGTTTAATTACTTTTGACATTTTATAACTCCTTAAAATTTTGTTAAACTATTATAGTATCAAAAAATATGCTTGTCAAGATTTATTTAATGATTTTTAAAATCTCAAGAGGATTTGAAACTATAAAATCAGCACCAAAATCTCTTAACTCTTTCTCATCTCTAAATCCCCATAAAACACCAATTGCAGTCATATTTGCACTTTTTGCTGTTTGCATATCTATTTTTGTATCTCCTATAAAATAGGTATTTTCACAAGAACTATCTAAACATTTTACAATATCAAGTGCAGCTTTAGGATCTGGTTTTTTTGGAACATCTTTTTTTTGTCCATGAATCTCTTTAAAGTTATAATTTTTGAAAAAATGGTTTACATATGAAACTGTAAATTCATGAGGTTTATTTGATAAAACTGCCAAATTAATATCCAACTTTTTTAATTCATCTAATAATTCAGGGAGTCGGATGTATTTCACGTTGTAATATTGCCTGCAGGCCTGTATTCCGAAGGCATTGGCGAGGTATGTTTTCCCATTCCCAGAAGCACCCATCAAAATGATGTTGTGATGGTCTTCAATATAAGCCCCATTGGCTAGTTTTAAAATAAGGTTCTTATCAAGATTGCGGTCCGTATGATATTCAATATCTTCAATACTGGCAGTGGAATTTTTAAAATTTGCAGCCTTGATCAGTCGGTTTAGTTTGTTATTTTTTCTTCGAGAATACTCTAAATCAACCATGAGGTTGAAACGGTCCTCAAAGCTCATTGATTGGTATTCTTTATTCGTCATTTGCTCACGGTAAGATTCAAGCATCCCTGATAGTTTTAATTCGGATAGTTTCGCTATTGTTTGTTCGTTCAACATATATTATTTCCCTCCATAATAGGATGCACCACGGGTGAATCCATGCGTATTAGTGTTAGTTGCTTCGGTACTTGAACTTGCTGTCTGCTTCTGCTTATTGCTCTTTAGAATAGTCTGGATTCCTTTAACAGAAGGAGAAGATGCATAGCTAAGTGCCGAAGAACAGGCTGTTTCTATCTCTTCTTTAGAATATTTTTTCCCAAGGCTCTTTAAAGACATGATCGACTTTAAAGCTTGTTTCTCATTTTGATAACGATCCAGAAGGTGTTGAACAACCTTTACTGTAGAGGAACCGACGGTTTCAGCCCATTCGACGGACGATTCTGGGGTGTGTTCCACATACATTCTGTGATTATCTGGCATGTGATCCGTTACAGTTGCATACTGCCCAAATTGCCCATAGAGGCGTTTATGTGTTGCGATTCGCATAGAATTAAAATATAGTTCAATTAGATTTTCTGTCATCCGGATATCGATATTTTGTTGAATGTATTCGTATGGAACGGAATAAAACATGCTTTCAACTGATACGTGGTAGTTTAGTTGGACCTTTGCTTTTTTCCAGACAGACATCTTATAGGGTGCCAACGGAAGAGGATTAAGGGCAAATTTTTCTTCTTCCTCAAAGGCACTTATTCTTGATCCCGGTTTCTTTGTGAACGGTCGTTCATTGAATTCTTTTAGTTTTTTTCTGATTTCGTGGTTTAAATCTTCAATCGTAAAACATTGAGTATTACGCAAAGCAGCTATAATCCAGGTAGAGATAACGCCTACGCTACCTTCAACACTTGCTTTGTCCTTTGGTGTAGAGACTCGCGCAGGTAGAATGATAGAGCCATAATGTTCTCCAAGTTCCCGATAAGATTCATTAAGAATAATATCGACACCATCATTCTTTTTGACACCTGTTTTCAAATTATCCGGAACAATAATATCGGTTGAACCACCAAAATATTCAAATGCATGGTTATGCGCTGTGATCCACGCTACTGATTTCATAGTCAGAAATGCTTCAGCATAAGATATTTGGCTACACGGCAATACTGCCACAAAGACGTAGGCTTTTATTTTTTCTCCAGTGTCTCGATCCACGATATAAGATGTAGATCCAGCCCAGTCCACTTCCATAATTTCTCCCGGCTTCCGACGGATACGCATGGTGGCTTTGTACTTTTTAGCAAAGCTAGTATAGTAATCACAAAAAGAGCGGTAAGCATAGGGTATTTTCCCACTCGTTCGGCACTCCACTTCGTATTCCTCATGAAGAAGCGTTAGGGTCACGTTTGGCTTCGCGAGTTCCTTGTGAACCAGGTTGAAGTCAGGTAAATGTCTCCCTTTTGCCTCTAATTGCTGTTCAGGAAACAGAAACTCTTCCAACCATTTATCGGTCATCTCTTCTGGCAATGGTACTACCAACCCCTTGTCCTCTGCCTTTCTGATAATCTCTGTAACTTTTTGACGAGAATTACCCATCGCTGCTGCTATACTGCGAATACTGATTCCCTCGCCATTCATTTCCAATATCCTCCGATAATGAAACATAATAAAAATACCTCCTGTAAAGTAAATGTCACACCCTTAGGTGTGCACCTACATTATACAAGAGGTACTGATGGTAAACTGCTTTGCACTTAGTGGTACATTTCTTTGCCGATGGTGGTAAAAATTAATGCAGAGGTGGTACATTTTGAATGCCGTAATCAAATAGTGTTTGGTGATGGAAAAAATGACTATAGTTTATTTAAAAAATCAAAAATTTCAATTGCTATGCAAAAATCGGACAAAATTTTAAAAGAGGTTGC
>SAAR01000382.1 GCA_009916335.1 Erysipelotrichia bacterium
GTAAAAGTCGTTCGCCTCAGGGTTTTCAATTGAAATTAGAGATGATACTTTTAGCGTATTCTTTACTGTTAAATCAGCTAAATCACTGGAACCAGAGACTTTAAGATATTCTATCGGGTATCAAGTCATGGCTAAATAATCAACTAGCAATTCGGGTTTATCTTTTATAAGCAAGAAGCATTGCTACGGGCATAAATAGAACAAACAAGACTCGTTTCGGCAAGGTATTTATCTGATTTATGATATATGGTATACTTCTTCCTGAAAGAACCCCATCTCTTGCCAGCCCGACAAATGATTTGAGAAAGATTTTAGGATTGTATAAAAAATAATCGAATACATCATTAATATTATGTAGCCATAAATAATAATTTTCTTTACTACGGCCCTTTTTATTCTTTATAATTGAATCCGATGAATTTAGATAATATTTTCTAACCACATCCTCAACAAAACGCTCTTTATATTTTCTACCAATTGCGTCATATGTAATATTCTCAGGATAAAAATGGAGTCCTTCTATATTTGGACTTTGAAATTCGCGCATAACTTCCGTTCTTGATAATCCCCACTTTTCGTATCCCATTTTTCTCACAAATCTGGCTTCAAGAGAAGAGCAATCAATCAGTTTAAGCTTATTTTTAGGGCCAATCAATTCTCCTGTCTCTGCATTTGCCACGCGTCCTGTAACTGATTTAAATTCTTTTTTCTCCTGGGGTGTCATTGCATTCCAGTACCCCATTAATGTCTCTAAAGCATTATCAAACAAGGCATCATCGGAGTCCAAGATTCCAACGTACCCCCCCCTGCAATTTCTAAGCCTTTATTTACTGCCACGTGTTTCCCAGAATTTTTTTGGTATACATATTTGATAGGAAAAGGCTTATTTTTCTGATTTATCAATGACGAAATCAATTCTTTAGTTTTGTCTCTAGAGCCATCATCTACAACAATCCATTCAATGCATTTATAACTCTGTTTACATAAAGAATCGTAAACTCGAATGAGTGTCTTTTCTCTGTTATATGTAGGTGTAATAATAGATATTAATTCCTTTTCCATTGTTCTCCAATCCAGTATTATTTTTATACCTGAAATAACTGATCATATAATTTGATCATATGCTCATTTCCATATTCATGCGATGATAAGTAATTGACAATCTCATTCATTTTGTTATCATCCGCTAATAATCCTATGATACTTTCCGCAAACTCTTTAACTTCAAAAGAAGAGATAATCCCCTCTTTTCTATCAATTAACTGATCTTTCACAGTATCATAATTGGTACAAACAATAAGTTTATTGAGAATTTTGGCCTCATCCAACACTATAGATTTTCCTTCGTAACGACTTGTTTGTACTACTACATCTGCATGCTTAATATATGGATATGGATTTTCTCTTGTACCAATAAAATAGACACAATCTTCTAGCTTTTTTTCTCTCCACTCCGCTAATAGTTGTTTCTTAAGTTCTCCCTCTCCGATAATGTACCACTTAAAATCATATTTTATTTCTTTCAAATATGCTGCAATTTCTAAAAGAAAATCATATCCTTTTTGAGGGTTTAACCTTCCAATCGTAAGTAATTTTTTTGATTTAACTCCATCATATTCATTTGGTTGTCCTTCTGCATATGAATTGATTGATGTGGAATTAACAATGTTAGGCAAAAACATTGATGGTACCGATGGAAAAATTTCTTTAAGTATATCTAGACAAATATTTGAAATTGTTACAACTTGATTGACTTGTTCAAAATATTTCAAATCAAATATACTATTGCACTGGGTCATACGATAGTCATTATGCACCCAAGCAATCTTTTTTTTTGCGAATACCTTATCAACTAAATAATACAACGGATCTCCCTGAAGAAAGGAAACAGCCACATCGTATTTAGTTTGTAACTGCGGAATTATTTTTTTATAAAACTTCTTCCACCTCAATTGATTTACATAGGATCTGTTCCTTGTAATCAAATATTGGCTACCAGTAAATATAATCTTAAGAAATTTAAATATAAAGTTACAATGTTCTCCATAAAGGTTACGCGTAATTAGATCTGGGTGTATTATATTCACCTTATTGTTTACTATACTAAGCAACTTTCCTTCATCTGAAAGCAAAAGCAAGTCAATTTCATAGACATCGTAATTCATAGTATCAAACAAATTGACAAGTGCTTTTTCTGCGCCTCCAAAATTAAGAGAATTCATAATAAATAACATTTTCGTTTTGTTACTCATTTTTCCCTCCATTTAGCATCCACACACTTTATCAAAAAATGCATCCCACTTTTTCAGTATAGAATCATTTGAAAACGCAGCTCTTCGTTCAATACATTTTTTGACTAATTGTTCTCTTAATTGTTCGCTGTGGGAAACTTTGTAAAGATTATTTGCAAAAGATTCTACATCCCCAACTGGGCTCAATAGACCACACGCATTGTTACAAATCTCTTTTGGCCCACCGCAAGGGCAATCAGTAGAAACTACCGGCACAAGCATACATACAGCTTCCAGCAATGCATTAGGCATACCTTCAAAATCCGAGCTTAAAGCATACACTTTTGCTGTTTTAAGTACTTCTGGCACATTATTAGTCCGGCCCATTAAGTGAATCCGACTTGCAAGTCCGGTTGAATTAATGATTTCATATAACCTTTTCTCTAAGGGGCCTTCGCCGTATATATATAAATCATCATCGATTCTATCTGCTATCACGGCATATGCTTTTATTAACATCGCAAAGTTTTTCTGATCAACCAGACGACCGAACGCTACTATTCCAGTAGTATCTTTTGACACATTCTCTCTAAAAAACTGGTTTGATACAGGATTGTATATTATACTCGATTTATTCTGCACGCTACTGCAGAAAAACTTTTTTGCATCTTCTGTTTGAAACACAACTCCGTCAGCTGCATCAAACCAATACCGCACCAATTTTTGCATAATCGCATTTGGATATTCTTTTTTAGGATCATTTCTTACTGACAGAATATATTTTTGTTTTAAACCCATGCAAGCTAGAGAAAGTCTGATAT
>SAAR01000383.1 GCA_009916335.1 Erysipelotrichia bacterium
TACTGCCATAAAAAATATGTTTTGCAAGCTCGGCATAACTGTCAATAATAACAGTTTTTTTATCTTCTTTTTTATAAGAAACTACTTCATACTCAAAATCAAAACCTCTCTGTGCGTTCTTTTTATAAGTTGTAATTGTACGAACATCAACAAGATAATAACTGCTTTTTACATTTTTAAATGTATAAACAACACTTCCGTTGTCGCCAAATTTCTTAATCTCATTATCCTTGATAAAGATATTCGCATTTTTAAACTTCGTAGATTCAGAAATAAATTTTACATATTTGAATAAATTAACATGTAGGTCAAGGTCATCAATAGAAATCATTTCGTTCCCATTTAATTCAAAATCTGACCTATTTAACCCAGCCAAAGGTTTTTTTTGATTATACATGGCTGACATGAACGTATACATATATCCTTTATTATCAATAATAGGACTATTTACAAAGGTCTTGTTTGCGTATGTTCTTACTTTTAAATAAAAGTCCATATGGTCTTTTATTTTTTCAACATCGTCTGTAATGATAAAGTTTACACGCAATAAAGCATATGACTTATTTTCATTAGTTTTTTCAATAAAATAGCCATTAACTTTTTGAATGAAGTCATAATTGTTATCAACAAACTCTTTCGTGACTTTGGCAGACTCAATCATTTCATCAATTGTATCTTTGCTTTTGTTTTTGATTGAATCCTGAACTTCTTTTGAATATTCTTTGTCTTGTTTGCCATTTTTATAAAATTTGAATACGTCTTCAATATTCTTATTCAAAAATTGTTCACAGAATGTATCATCAAGAAACTTAATAACATCCTCTTTTTTAGTAGTGCTCATTTTGTTAATGTTCGTTTGTGTAATCAAATATGGTGATACAGAAAACATCTTGTTGTACTGTTTGTTTGCATTCAAAGCATAACCATTAAAGCTCACGTTTTTAACTTCATCATCAAGTAATACATTGTCAATCAATACATTGTCATTCTTGTCCTTATTTACTACCGCAACACAATTTGAGATAAAGTAATCATCAATCACATCATATGTTTCTGATGGTTTTAAAAAAACGTAAATGCCATTTTTATAGTAATCATCAATCTCATTTGTTAATTTAGTAAGATTTTTGGCTTTCAATAAATTATTTAACATTAATACTCCTTCAAAATTACACTTCCAGCCCCAAGTAATGAAGATTTTTCCCCAATGCCATGAGTAACAATATGATTTGTGACGATTCTTGATAAGATATCGTTCTCTACGACCAATTTACATCTTGTCCCAACTAATTTAACACCGTTATACGGGATGGATTTCGCTCTATAGTCAACGATATCTTTTACAAAAGTATATCCATCTGGTAGTTCTTGTTCATTGATATATTCAAAGTCTTGTTTAATCTTCTTATTAAGGACATCAAGATACTCTTGCTTTTCTGCTTCGGTGCTATTTTTAGAGATAACCATCAATTTGCCATATTCACGCATCATGATTGGTGTTTTGACGATAAGCCGTTTCACTGGGCTATTCCATTCAACTGTATCTAATGTCACATCTACCACCTCAAATGAATCGTTGTCAGAAATTTTGGTCTCGATTAAAGGTAATAAGTCGTAGTTGTTAGAGTAAACAATAAACTCACATGTATCACCAACATGATTAATCTCTTGCATATGGCTCTTACTGCCATCTTTGATAAGAATTAATGGTGAGAACACATAACCTTTTCGCTTGTGCGATTTATGATATTCAATCCAATCTCCCTTACAAAAGATAGAGTTGATTAATGCTCCAATTTTCTCCATTGATTCTTGGCTAGATACTTCTTTTTTAATTTTTACTAATACTCGTGCTGTTCCATATTTGATTGTCATTGTTCTTTTTCTTTCTATTAATGTTTGAAGATAGGTGCTATATCGCCATATTGCAAAATTAAATCCTGCTTATCTTCTTTGCTAGTTACTTTTACTTTATACTTATCAAGTTTCTTTAAAACCTCAAGTCTCTTGATGTAGTTGTGATCATAATCGACATAAGATTCCCTCATTAGCATCGTGTATTTACGATACAAGTGTTCTAATTCTGATGCCTCTTCTTCATATATATCATAGTATTCCATACTATCATCTGTAATCAGTTCCATACTTTCGCTTATGTCCCTGAATGATATATTATGAATGTATTTCTTTTGCTCTTTATATGCTTTGCTTTTCTTACCTAGCGCAACACTCTTATCCATATATTCTGTATAATCCTTAGATGAAAATACTGTGTTGATTTTTTCTGTAGACATACTAGATGACAATGCTGTTTTTTGTCTTGACAAGAATGAGCCATTCTCATTGTTTACGACATATATTTTACTGTCGTATGGGTTAAATGTATCATTTCTGTTTACTCGACCAGATATCTGCTCAAGAGAATCTAACATTGTAAAGTCTACAATTGCAATGTTCATAGATATATCCACTCCTGCTTCAATAGCATTTGTAGCAACTAGGATCATTTCTTTGCAATCATATGAACCATTTGTTGTACTCTGTAGGGTTTTTATAATCTTATCTCGTTCACTTTTACTTGTGTCAGATGTGAATAATTCTAAGTTTGGAATGTTTTCGAAATCATACGAGAGTGATTCGTATACCTCTTTGGCTTCTCTTTTAGTTATACAGTGGATGAGAATTCTCTTTCCCTTTGTATCAATTTCGCTCAAAACATCTAATTGATTACTTCCTTTAAAGTATGAGAAGTCAAGCATATTCCTTTTTGCCAACGCTCTATGAGACCTGAATTTTTCAGAATCTACAAGATCCACCGAGTCAAATGATTTTGATTTTGGTAAAGTGGCACTCATGAATAATACTTTAAAATTTAAAACCTCAGCCATTATTTTCATTGTATCTGAGAATTGATTAAACAAAGCTATATCAATTGTTTGTAATTCATCAAGCACTATTACTGAGTTTGCAAGCGAACATCTTTTCAAAGCATCCTTTTTACTTCTGCCAAACAACATCTTAAATAATTGAACAAATGTAATTACTCTATTC
>SAAR01000384.1 GCA_009916335.1 Erysipelotrichia bacterium
CATTGGTACATCTGGCGTGATATCTAATGCCAACAGATTAGCAAGAGCCTTAGGTCGATACCATACCATTGTACCGTATGCCATAACTGTCGTACTACTTTCTTGCAAAGTAACCTGCTTCGAATAACCTAGCTGTTGCCAAATTTTTTCCTTAAATGGTGCTAGCTCACGCTCACCGATGTAAGAAGGACCATAGTTAAAGTTAAAAGTTGTTGGGACATCGTTGATAACGATTCCCAAGTCTGGATTTGCAGAAAATTCAGAGAATATCGATTGCGCAGGTTTGATTAACATATCACTAATATCATTTCGCCATGATTCACCAACAATCCAATCATTGTCTAGTGACTTTTTAGTATGAAAATGACCAACCACATCATAATTTGAAAGCGTTTCGGATAGGCTCATCCATGGCAAAACGTCTCTTCCTTTTTTAAATCCCGAAATGATTTGTTTAACTTGTGGAATCGCCATTGCTTCGAGTTCCTGCTTTTTCTCTTCGGTGTCCGTCGTCAAGTATAGCTCATATTGACCAACAAACTGGTCAAAATTAGCTACAAATTCTTGAACTAAATCTGGATAGAAAGCATGCAGATGAATCCCAATCCGTAAATCAGGAGCAGTAGCTGTCGATTCTTCAGGTAAATCAAGTACTTTATAAGAAATTAAATATGGTCGATCTGGGTAATCATAAACCGACATATGATTTGCAACGAGTGTGAAGGGATAAGCAGAGGTTTGGAGCAGTTTATTGACCAATAATGGGGTTTGAGGATGCGTCGACCAAATCATAAAGGCCTTGACTTTAAGAAATGGAATTTTTCTTTGGATTAAAATCGGTAGATTAAAAACAGAAAAATCATGAGTCAACATATTTTGCCATGGCATTTCCCGCGTATCAAACAATACGTCAAATTTAAAACCAGCATCTTCAAAATGTTTTGTCATGGCTGTCTCATAGCGGATTATCACCTGTACAACATCATCCAATTGCTCAACAATACCAAAGAAATTTTTAAATGCCGAGTCTGTGATTACCTGATGTTTAAATGTCACAAAATAAGATTGAATATGGTCTGGCAAACGAACTGAATGACTATTTTCAGGTTTAACAGTGTGAGCGCGATTGTTAGTAATACCCCAGAAGTCAACCTGTTTTTTCCCAGAAAATGCATCAAATGTCGACTCAAAATCCCAAAACGGACCAAAACAAGTATCATTCATAATCGTCAGATTATCAAAAGTCGCAAGTTTATCATAGCCATACTTCTCAATGCCTTCTGACCAAGCACTAAAATCATAGCCACTATTTTCTCTCTGCAAAAACTGATCGTATAATCCTTTTTCTGAAAGTTTCTCCAAATCGGAAGCTTCCAGTCTACTATTTGAAATCAGATAAATTTCTTGATAAATTGGTCGTATGGCTTCAAGTTGAAATATGACATGATCACTCAACCTATCAAATTTATTGTAATGTACATAGAATAAAATGTTATTTGACACGGTTTTCTCTCCTAAATCTCCATTACGTCTCTGCTCGTTATCTAATTTATAACGACATTTTTTAACGTATTTATTTCTTCTTCAAAATCATCCAAGTTAATGCTATCTATTAATATACCAATAAAAGGATACTGCTCATTGAGAGTCCTATTCCTTGAACTTTATTTTCTATTCAGAATTACTTCATTTCTTTAATAATATAGCTTGGTCTTTTTTTTGTTTCTAAATAAATTTTACCGATATACTGTCCAATAATTCCCAAAGCAAATAATTGCATGCCACCAACTAGCAAAACAATGCTTACAAGGCTTGGCCATCCTGACACAGGATCGCCGTATACAATAGTTCTTATAACAATAACAATGATAAAAATTACTGCTGCCAAACTAGATAAAATTCCTGAATAAGTTGCTATTTGTAACGGAGCATTTGAAAAATTGATAATACCTTCAATTGAATATTTTAATAGTCCCCAGAAAGACCATGATGTTTCTCCTGCTACCCGTTGACGATTTTTATATTCCAGATATTTAGTCTTGTAACCTACCCAACTAAAAATTCCCTTTGAAAAACGATTATATTCTTTTAACTCTAAAATTGACGCTACAACTTGCCGTGTCATTAATCTGAAATCTCTTGCACCATCTATCATCTCAGTCGAAGAAATTTTATTAATCATCAAATAAAATAGACGCGCAAAAAAACTTCTTATTGCTGGCTCTCCATCTCGTGTTACTCGTCTTGTCCCGACAACATCATATTCTCCTGTTAAAAGTAAGCTATACATCTCTTCTAACAATTCTGGTGGATCCTGTAAATCAGCATCCATAACAGCAACAAAATCACCTTTAGATTGCTCTAAACCCGCTAAGAGTGCTGCTTCTTTACCAAAATTTCTAGAGAAATCAATATAGTGAACATTTTGGTGATCTTGATGTAACGATTTTAAAACCTGCAATGTATTGTCTTTGGAACCATCATTGACAAAAATATATTCAAACTCAAGTCCTATTTTTTGACTAACTTTTTCAATTTCATTAAAAAATAACGGAATTGCCTTCTCTTCATTATAAGCTGGTACAACAATTGATATCATAAAACTCCTCCTTGTATTTAAGTCAAGACTACTCATTCTATAGACTACTTTACATTTACTCAACATTGTTTCTATTTCAAGATAATCCCTTCTTCTGATTTTTGGATTTAGGTAAGATACTTAGCCCCACAATCATAGGCCAAAAAGAAATTAAATATCTACTTCGCCCAAATTCAAACAACATGAAGTATAAAAACATGCCAAATACAGTAATCAAAATATACATGGATACTCTATCCAATTCAATATTACTAATCGAAATATTAATCAGAACTAGCAACGAGTTCAATATTATCACTAGATAAGTTAACTGTAGCAAAAGTGAATATTTTAGATGAGTCTTATCAATTGGAAAAATATATTTTCTGACTTTTTCGCCTATATGTGAGTCAATAAAACTTTTAGTTATCTTGTTTCTTACTAAATTTTTTTCATTAATAACACGCTCAGC
>SAAR01000044.1 GCA_009916335.1 Erysipelotrichia bacterium
CGCTAGCACTGACGACGAGACTAGCACCGACAAGTGCACCCACTCCCATTTTCAAAATTTTCTTCATGCTTATATTTTAGCACAAATTTTACTTCCTCGCTAACCAACCACGTTTTTTACCCCATCTGGTCAGATTTTTGGTATCATGGAACTATCATGAAAAAGGCTAACTTGCGGTTAGCCGAGTGGATTAAGGAGAGTTACACATGTCGATCACTTTTGACAAAATCAAAGCTATCACTGAGATTCAAGCAACATCTGGTTTCGAGCGTCCCATGCAGGACTTCATGCGCCAGAACATCACCCCTCATGTCGATGTGGTCCAAACCGACGGCTTGGGCGGGATTTTTGGCATCAAACACGCTGCGGATGCCAATGCCCCACGGATCATGGTGGCCGGTCACATGGACGAAGTCGGCTTCATGGTCAGCAAAATCAAGACTGACGGCACCCTGCGCGTTGTCTCGCTCGGTGGCTGGAATCCACTCGTCATCTCTGCTCAGCGCTTTACTTTGCTTGCCAGAAATGGTGTTGAAATTCCTCTCATCACAGGTGGCGTCCCGCCACATTTGATGAGAGGAGCAGGCGGTGCACCTGCTATGCCACAAATTGAAGACATTATTTTCGACGCAGGCTTTGCAGATAGAGCAGAGGCGGAACGTTATGGCGTCCATCCTGGTGCTGTCATCGTGCCTCAGACTGAAGCCATCCTGACTGCCAATCAAAAAAATGTCATCAGTAAAGCCTGGGATAACCGCTATGGCTGTCTTATGGTGACTGAGCTCTTGGCACATCTGAGCGATAATAAGATTCAACTCCCAAATACCCTCATCGCAGGCGCCAATGTTCAAGAAGAAGTCGGCCTTCGTGGGGCACATGCTTCAACGACCAAATTCAATCCTGACCTGTTCTTCGCCGTCGACTGCTCACCCGCCCAAGATACTTTTGACGCTAGTGCTGATGGCCGTATTGGCGATGGGACACTCATGAGAATCTTCGATCCTGGTCATATTCTTTTACCAACCATGCGTGATTTCTTACTAGATACGGCTGAGTCAGCAGGTGTGAAATATCAGTACTACGTCTCAAAAGGTGGGACAGACGCCGGTGCTGCTCATTTGAAACATTCAGGGATTCCATCGACAACAATTGGTGTTTGTGCCCGTTACATCCACAGCCATCAAACGCTCTTCTCACTGGAAGATTTCGATACAGCACAAGCCTTTCTACAAGAAATTGTGCAACGATTAGATCGGTCAACGGTTGACCTGATTCGGGGAACTGGGGTGTAACATATAAAAAATTCTATGATTTTGGCAATCATAGAATTTTTTTAGTCTATCGATTAATCTAGTGTATCTAATCTGTATTTGACAATTCGATCAATCAAATTTTTTGGATAGTCTGGATCTGTCTCATAGCCGCCATCTTTCAAGGCTTGTGCTGCATTTTGATAGGTTCTAGCATTGCCGCGCCAGACGCCTTGATAACGGTAAGCAGAGCCATTCATCGTTGTTCTGATTTTCGTTACATAATCTGTCAAAGATTCTGCCTGGCTGTTGTACTTACGAAAATTCGCTGTTACCTGAATCGTCTGTCCATTAACGACTTCATTCGTCACCTTAGTATAAATGGCACCTTTCCAAGTTGCATCAGCTTCGATACCAAAGAGATTATTAGCTTTCGTTGCTAATTCACTTTGTCCCCACGCACTTTCAGCAATCGCTTGACTCATCATAATCGATGGGAAGAGATCGTTGACCATTGCTAATTTTTGAGACTCTGGATAGATGGCATTAAGCCAGGCTTTTTGGGTATCGTTAACTCCCGACAAATTAAATACTGGTGTTGGTGAGGTAGGTACCGGATCTTTTTTAGGAATAGGAGGTGTCCCAACTTTAATAACACTGATATTAAACCTGTAAAGGAAAGCAGCCATTTCTTCTCGTCTGGTTGCATCCCCTGTGGCAAAAACAAGACCAGTATCTAAAAGTCGACCTATTGTAATTTTTGTACTTGCTAGCCACCAAACCTCAGTCGCAAACATACTATTAACACCAACATCTCCAAATTGAACTTTTTGCGCTTCTGTTGGGTTAAATGTTGGTGAACCCGCATACCGATATAGGAATGCCGCAATTTCTCCACGCGTTGCTCTGTCATCTGGCGCAAAAGTCATGACATTATTAATTGTTCGACCTATAGTAATGCCCGTAGATGCTAACCACCAAATTTCTTTTGAAAACATCGTATTCACATTGACATCTTGAAATTGAGATTGCATAGCTGCGCTCGGAATAAATGTTGGTGATCCAGCATACCGATATAGAAACGCAGCCATTTCTCCACGTGTTACATTATCAGTAGCTGCAAAAATTAAACCTAAGTCAGTCCCACGACCATATGTAACACCCGTTTCAGCCAGCCAATTAATTTCTTTGCTAAAGTAATATTTACTTGAAATATCACCAAATTTTACATTTTCAACTGTCACTTGCAACTTATCCGTCACGAAACGACCTGCTACCGAGTTGCCATTTGCATCAAAGGCATAGGCTAAGACTTGATACCGTCCCGACTCATAATTGTGATTGGATGCATCAAATAACGCTAAATACTCACCGTCCTTAACTTTATTAGCTTTATACCAGTGAACAATAGTCTGACTATTTTTATTAAGAGATATAGGGACTAGCACGGACGCGGGATCTCCTGTTGTCTTAACACGAACGCCAAAATGTCCTGTATCAGGATACCCCACAACATCAGCACTCAGTATTGTCGGCAAAGGTTTATAATAATAAGCAACTAAATCTCGGAATTGATTCATATCGTATCCAAACCTTGCCCAATAGGCGTCCGGATCAACATGATCTGTCGTCTGATTAAACTTATAAGCAATCATCTTATGACTAGCTAAATTACCATCAGGCTTGATTGATAAATTATTTTTCTGAGGACTACTCGGACTTGACATTAATTTTGGTGCACCCATATCATACTTAATCAGCTGATCTGCAGTCCATTTGGCGAGTGTGGCAATTTGTTTGTAAAACGCGGTACTCGTGGTCACACGCATTTGTTCGATTTGGATACCATAATTGTTCCCCCATTGACCTGAACCCCAAGATTTTTTTGCTTTATCCGCTATAGTGATAAGTTGTGACCCATCAACAAATGAGTGAACAAAAGCTGAATCCTGCGTTCTAACCATGTAGTCAATGGAGCCATTAATTGACCCGCCATCAACACCAACTTCATGGATAATCATTATCTTTGGTTTACCACCGGTATAATCCATATTGGTGCCACCATTTCTGTTTGGATCTTGATTATAAATTCTACCAAGCGATAAGGTTTCTCCAGAAGGTTTAACTTTATTGTTGATGATATAGTCATTGACCGCGCTTGCAGATACTTTAAATGACGTTAACACTCCAAATGTAACTATAAGTATTCCTACCAATTTTATGATTACTTTATTATTGATTTTATTCAAGCTACACCTCATTCATTCTAATAATTTTATTATATCATAGCTACATAGTTTTACAAAAAAAAACAATATAAATAGCGTACGTATTTTATAAGTCACTTAATAAAACAAGCACTAGTTTAACCTTCTAAAAACAAAACTGTTTCAGTGAATTATCACCGAAACAGTATTTTTAATATTTTTAAACTTCTATATATCTAAACTAGATTCTTTAACGATATAATTAGGACGTTTTTTGACTTCCAAAAAAATTTTTCCGATATATTTTCCAACAATCCCCAAACAGAACAATTGAAGGCCACCTAAGAAAAGAATGATACAAATCAGTGAAGGCCATCCAGGTACGGGATTTTGTGTGATTAAATTGCTTAAAAAGAAATATAACATAGATAAGATAGATAAAGCACAACTCAAAACACCAATAAACGTTGCAATAGTAAGCGGTGCTTCTGAAAAATTGATAATACCTTCAAGCGAGTACTTAAATAGTGACCAAAAATTCCAAGTCGTTTCTCCTGCTGAGCGTTCACGATTTTCATAAGAAATATAATAGGTATCGAAACCGACCCATGAAAATAAACCTTTTGAAAAACGATTCACTTCATTCAACTCTAAGATTGCATCAACAACTTGACGTGTCATCAAGCGAAAATCACGCGCACCATCGACCATTTTAACATCTGAAATACTATTAATAATCTTGTAAAAATTTTTGGCAAAAAACGATCGGATGACCGGTTCACCGGCTCTATCTGAACGTCTCGTTCCAACAATATCATAGCCTTCGACAATTTTTTGATACATGTCAGGTAACAGCTCCGGCGGATCTTGCAAATCGACATCCATAACAGTGACAAATTCTCCTGTTGCCGCTTGTAGGCCTGCTATAAGCGCTGCTTCTTTACCAAAATTACGCGAAAAAGAAAGATAGTTAACATTTTCTTTCAATTTTGCAGCTTCTTTCAAAACACGTAAAGTCTCATCTCTCGAACCATCATTAACAAAAATATATTCAAATTCAAGTGGCACTTTAGATTCAACTTTTACCATTTCATGTATAAAAAGCTCAACTGTTTCTTGTTCATTATAACAAGGGATAATAATGGATAATTTTTTCATAACTCTACCTTAATTTCTACATGAATAATAAATCAAATGATTTATTTGTTATTCATCTACTCAATCATAGTTTTCATTGTTTTAGGATTCAGTCTCGATACTTTATCACCAATAAAATAATAATCATAGCAAACGAAATCATAAAAAGTACTAATCCAGCCAGTGTTGCTTTAGAAAGTCCATAATAAACTGTCACTTCTCCTGATGCATTTTTAGGTATCAAAACTTGAACATAACCGTTTGAAGACGGTCCTACGTCTAGTTTACTTACCTTACCCGAGCTTGAAACAATTCTAGCTTTATAACCTGGATAAGCAACTTTAGGAATTTCCATTAAACGATTAATATCGGATTTTTTTACTTTAACCTTATAATCTGATCTAGATGGTACATCCGTAACGCTATCTTTAGATACTTTCTCATCAGTATTTAGAAAAATACTTCCCTCCAATTTACGATTTTCTATTGCTGGATAAATATATTGTAAGTTTAAATAAAATGCTCCCTTATTTTCTTTAATAATCTCTTTTAATGGTTTCTCTTTCGTTCCAATTGCTGATGGAAAAAATTCACCAATTGATGTTTTTACAAATGAACCACCATCACCTTTAAAGACAATCGCTGATGACGGATCTATTTTTTCAAGATCAACCGTTTCTCTGTGGAAAACATTATTTGAAGAATTAATACTAGCATTTGCAATAAAAATAAAGAAAAGCGATAAAGCAATTGTTAATAAAAATTTAAGTTTTTCTTTTTTAAATTTTTCTAGTATAACACTAATACTTAGTCCAATACTTATCGAAAACAATAACCCGGAAGCATAGTACATAATTCTATTGGGATATTGTAACGTCCAGAACATACTTGGCATATGATGCCAATCTATCCAATCACCACACAAAGCCAATGTACTCGTTGCAAAAATGAAAAATATGATGGCACTTTTCTTATTCGTCATTGGTTTTACTTTGATAAAAATAATTATAATACATAAAACAAGTGATAGCCAAAATAGTATGCTTGGGGAGCTTGAAACGCTCAATCTCGAAAAGAAAATATTCTTAAATGCACTCCTGCCGTTGTTCATTGATTCAGGGTTTTTCCACATGTAAACTGCCGTAAACTCTTTATTGAACTGGTTGTAAAGTTGATAAGTTTTCACTTCCAAAAAAGGTAAAATGAAATATGCAGATAAGCCAAAACTTAATATTGCAGCAAGGAGAAATGACTTTAATTTCTTCAAAACATTTTTTACATTAGCTAACAAGACCCAAAATATATAAAATATCAAAATAATACAGGTTAGAGTATGCGATAGAAGCACACCCGCAGCTCCAATAGATAGAAATATGATACCCCTAATATTTTTCTCTTGATCCAATATGATTTGAATACCATATAAGGTCAGAATAGCAAAAAATGTGCCAAACAATGGACCGTATCCCGTAAATTGATACAGGTTATTTAAAATAGTTGTACTTGTAATCAGAATAATTGAAGCGATAAGTGCACTTTTTTCTGATTTTGTTCGATAATATATATACTTATACATTATCACGCCAATTAAACAGACAATCAAGACTGTTATAGAATTAACAGAAAGCGCAAGATTATGCGTGAAAGAATATAGAAGTGCTATAAAATATGTCGGCAACGGACCATAAAATAGATTCCAAGAAAAGCCCAAGTTAGACGCACCAGTCGGATCTAACTGAGGGATAATTTGGTGATCACGCCACGCATGAACTGTTGACAAGGCACGTGCATAATGAAAATCAACATCATTTTCAATCATGGCAGCATTTTGTAAAATAAAAAATTTTGCAACAAATAAGCTGGTTAATATAATTAGAAATAAGTAAAAAATAGTTTGTTTATTTATTTTTTTCATGACTACCCTTTGTTTTTTATCATCGTAATTTTTAAATAATGAATACATGTCATCTGTCAAAATAAAATCAGATTGCGGTTTTAAATCTCATCGTTATTTCGATTTTTTAAAATATCTAGTTGTTCAATGAAATTTTGTTAAATCTCATGATTTCATCAATCAATTTTTGATTATCTACCCCTTCAATCTCGTTATTTTTAGTTGTGTAGAAATCTGATCCAAATTCTGAAATGTATTGAGAAGGTGTTGTGGCACCTGTGAACAAACTATTCCCTAAAAAATAGTTTGTAGCTTCTTCAAAACCTAAAATATCTAAAATTGTTGGTATCAAAGAAAGGCTATTTTTCCCATCTGCATTCAAAACAGTCTGTGTGTTCCCCGGATAATAAAACAAAAGAGGTATCTTATTTAAGAAAGGATTATATTTTTCATTAAAATATTTAAGATAGTCCGGGTCTGGGTATGTTGAATGATCTGTCGTAAATACAACGATTGTATTATCATACATCGGACTCAATTTAAATTTTTTCCAGAAACTTCCAAAAGCCTCATCCATGGTGTGAAATCGATTATAAATCTCCACTTTACCATCATTATACTTTCTAATCCCATTTAATTTAACATGTGTACCAAAGGTATAGGTTGATAGAAAAAAGGGGGTATCCGTTTCCGATAATTCTTTTGCCTTTTCAAATAGTAAGTCATAATTATTTTGATCGGGTAACACCCTGTCATTCCCTGCTTGTACAAGTTCTTTTTTCTTACCAGTAACAACTTTATCAAATCCTAAGGTTGTTAGGTAATTTGAAAAAGCAATATGTTCAGGCTCGGCATTAATAAAATTAGAAACATAACCATTATCTCGTAAAACATCTGATAATGAAACTAGGGGCGTATTTGTCATAGAGTACAGTCCGCCATCATCTCCTTTTTCATAACCATCTTGATACTGATATGCCGAATAAAGTTGCCCCCTTAAGCCTTTGAACGTTGCTGCCGTGTAATTATATTAATTTTGAACATTTAAAACGCCTGACTCCTTTGAAAAATTTGTAAGATTAGGCGTTAAATTCAAGTTCAAATTATTATTGATATCCAATACCTGACTTGACATCCCCTCAGTAAAAATGACAATAACATTCATATTGTCTATATTTACCTCAACACCACTAACCACATTCTCTTTTTTAAAATCATTCAAAATTTCTTTTTTTTCAGAACTTGAAGCCTTTAAAAATGAAACTTTTTCATCAGCAATTTTAATTTCATGTTTCAGATTAATTAAACTGCCAATGGGGGTTGAAATATTGAACACAATGAAAATGATGATATAGACTAAATCAACACCATAAAAGACACAAACTTTTTTAATCGTTTTTTTCTCAAACAAATTAAATGACATGGGTAGAAAAGAGACGATAGCAGCAAGAATTGTAGCTATAAAATACTTGGGTAAAGAATCACCTAAGGCGGATAAATTAGTCAAGTTATTATACATAGTATAGGTAATATAACTACCAGCTGTTATAAAAGAAGCAACATTTAAAAGCACCAGGAAAAATGCAATTGAAGACAAAACATAAGCCAAAGTCTTTAGCTTCTTGCTAAATAATTGTGCTAGGAAAAAAATGGCATAGACTTCCACCAGACTTGTTATCATTTCAAAATGGAAACGATTAACAAAAATTGAACTGATTGTGAATAATGTAAGTAACAGTAACTTCAATCTTGTAATTTTTTTTATCACACCTCACCTCTCACAATTTAAATAAAGTTAAAGATTATTTTAATATCTTTTTCCCAATCATAAACGGAAAATGATCCTCTATAATTTTAGCCGTTACAAATGTAAGAACGCTTAATATTGTTAAGTTAAACAACCATAAAAGCGGTATCTGGAAATTAAACTTGGCTTCTATAAAAACAATGACTGCCAGATAAGTAACATGAATTGGGAAAAGGGACAAGGTATTACGTCCTCCCCAAGACAGAAGGTTGTTCACAAAAGTGATTTTAGGAACAAATCTCACAAGCGAGATTAATAAAGTTGAGCCTGCTAATGCAGCAATACTGGCATAAACATAATTACCATAGCTATTCATAAACATATAAAATGGCGAATAATTTAGATTACAAAAAACAACTAGTATGATCGCGCTAACGAATGCAACTACAATGTTTGTAATTGGTTTGTATGCTCCTGAAATTAATTGCCGTATTGGTTTCGATAATAGATATCCTACTCCTATAAAGAATGTTCCCATAAAAATTTTGGATAAGTTACTTGAAACCAAAAAAGTAGAAAAAGGGGCACATTTAGTCAAAATATAACTAAATAACAGTGATGTAATGGTAAAATAAGTGACATTCCCCATATTTTTAAGAGCTAGAAGAAAAAATACATCCGCAAAAAACAAAATAGGCAAAAACCAGAATGTCATAGGAAGCAAACCTTGATCATTCCCTCCTAACAGCAACAATGTTTTAAAACTTATAGAGAATTGCTGTGTTGTAAAAGTTGAGATGAGAGCATTCAATATAATATTAAGTAATATAAACGAATAATTAGCTATCAATATAACCTTAGCCCGTTTAATAATGAAATCTTTAACTTTTATATATTTCCAAGAGTCACTGAGAGTGAATGTAAATCCCGTGATGATAAAAAACACTGGCATATGAAACGCAAGTATGTAGAGAGAATACGGACCGTTAGCATGTTGATACATCACTAGTAACATTGCCAACATACGTAATATGTCAACTCCTTCAATTCTTTTTCCCATCTGCCATTATCCTTTCAATTTTCGTCGCATCTCCCCAAACACCAGGACTATCATAAGGACGATCTGGAAACGCACCGTACTCTAATTTTATATCCCAGTTGTGATCCTTAATATACCATTCAATCTGATCAGCAAGCGATTTTGGCTGACCTGTTGAAACATTAATAACTCCTGTGATCTTACTCTGAGTTGATGCCGCAACAATCATTTTCCCCAATTCTTGAACAGATATAAAATCAAATTTATTTTTTCCTGTCGTAAATGGAAAAGTTTTCTTTCCTTCATCTGCTGCTAGTGTTAGTTTGGCAAAAATCGAACTACCAACACGGTCATCACCAAATATATAATAGGCACGTAACCAATAAAGATTGAAATCCAGTTCTGAAGTAGCTAGTAGCAACGATTGACGCATCGCATTTTTAGCAACACCATACTGAGACAATGGATTACAAGGGGTACTTTCATCAATCGCCCCTTCATGATAGCCAATCTCATGCATACTACCCATGACAGCAACATTTTTTCCACCATGTTTTACAAAGTTTCTAACAAATGTTACATGGTCCGAAAGATTTTTCATATGTTGCTCTGAATTATGAATAAATCCATCCCGCCATGCCAAATGAATCAAAACATCCGGTTCATTCATTTCTTTATAAATATCTTTTTGATGATCAAAAATGTTCAGCTCAATCCTTTTTGCTTCATTTGGCACATTTTTAAAGTTAAAATCAATTGCATAGACTTCATGTCCTGCAGCTAACGCCGCATTAACAACATGCCGACCAATATAACCATTAGCTCCTGTGATCGCAATTTTCATATCTTTTCACCTCGTTTATAATTCCGTTCAATTTCTAAAAAATTGGTATTAGTCGTTTTATCTCGAAATCCAACCAAGTCATCATATTTTCCAAAAGACTTATTGAGGGATACGAGACTATTATTTTTTATCTGAACATCACTTACAAAGACATTATAACTGTTATTTTGACTCACTTCAATAGACTTCCTAACAACATCTTCAGTCTCATCAAATAAATCCTTTGAAACCATATAACAATTAGGATTGACCCCAGTTACATAATGATGGGTTGTAAGATGAATATGCTCTGTTAAAGTTCTATGTCCTAAGGTACTAAAACTATTTAATAAATTAAGCACTTCACCATTTTGGGTAACTGCAAGTCCAACACTTTCAATATAATTATGTTCTCGTCTGACAATTCTCGGCATAACATAAGCAACGCTATCTCTTTGAGCTTGTCCTAGCATTTTTTCAATCCAATCGAAAGTTAAAATTTCAAAATCAGGATTAATGACAATGACATAATCGCCAGTAATAGTCTCTGTTAAGTTATCGTGCTTTACTTTGTATTTATCAGATATGTCATTAGCATTTTTTACAATCACTTCAAAATTAAAATAAGAAGTTTTAATAAAGATAGAGTTTAACAGTTCTTCTAAATGCTTCGTTGATTCTGAAGCATCAATTAAGATACTAACAAGCGGATTGTCAATAACAGGATATTGGAACAACCACTGTCCTAAAGCTTCATAGTTTTCATAAACTTTTACACCAAATTGTTTACGATTCTCCAAATCTTTACGCAATAAATTACGCTGTGCTTCTGGTACGTATGGTTTAGCTCCAGTTTCCATCGCTGTTGAGCCACTATGAACTCGCCACGAATAAATGACTTTATCAATGTGATAAATCTCTTTAGGTGACAAGGCATTCGTGAGACGCATCACAAATTCCCAATCCTGAGCACCATTATATTTAGCATCTTCCCCGTCAAATTCTAACCAAAGTTCTTTTTTAAAGAGTACAAAATGCGTAATAATATTCATACAACGTAGAAAATCAAAATTGAAGTCAGGTTTCAAATACGCATCGAAATGCCTATTCCCGAGCTCATCAATTTTATCTTCATCAGAATATAGAAATTTGATTTTAGGATATTGATTAATCGCCTTAACATTTTCATATAAAGCATTAGGATAGAGATAATCATCATGATCAAATAGCGCAATATAATCACCTTGAGCAATCTTGAAACCTTGATTGGTTGCACCAGCAATATGATGATTTTCAGACAAGAAAATTGATTTTATTCGATTGTCTCTTGCTACATAATTCGAAATACTTTCCCGAACGGTTTGATTTGGTGAACAGTCATCAACAATAATCAATTCCCAATTTGAGTAGACCTGTAGCTGAACTGACTTAATTGCTTCATCCAACATTTTTAAGTCCGTATTATAAGTTGGCATAATCACAGAAATTAGCGGTTGCATTGTAAAGTGCTTACTTTCACTCGCCATCTGCTCAAGTTCCGTGCTAGTCGGCATCATTGACATTAGTAAGTCATCCTGATACTTAGTCATCGGGTTATAAAATTGATCACCCTTTAACCTCATATATTGTTTTCTCACAAAGGGAATTTGAGCTAACTTTTGTTTCAATCTTCTTTTCATTCCTTATCCTTACTTATCTGCGATTCAACTTTCTCATCGCAAAACGTTTTACACGTGACAGAAAATGTCTCACTTTACTAATTCTAACAGCCTGTTTATTTTGATTAGCAATGGTTGTCAGCTGTGTTATCGCACCTAACTTCCCAGCCAAAGTTCCCTGCTGGTCAAAAGCTGGAAAGACAGCAAGTTGCTTAGTTAGCTGTCTCAAGTAAAACTTAAGGTTTAAATACTCAACAGCTGCATATCTGTCAGTCATAATAGTTTTTGTATAAAAATTAGCATCTTGTGCGATAAACGGATATGAACGCTCAATAGCGTGAGAAATCGTACCATCCACAGGTAAAGGCTCATCTGGAAAATCTGAATACTGCCATTCAACATCAAACAATTTTTTCATTGCTTTTGGTCTGAACCAGAACACTGACCCAAGTGGCGCAACAACCTGATGTTCCCCATCTATCGGAACATGAACGCCCAACCAATTTAGAAGGCTTTGAGTATTTTTTACATTATTAGGATCTGGTGTCCATTCTTTTTGAACTGTCCAAAAAAAGTCTCCATGATTCGGTTCCGGTGCAACTGCTAAACCAAGTTGTTTGTCTTGTTGGAATAACGATATAACATTTTGCACATAGGCTTTTGTACCATAAATATTTTCATTACATTTGTGCGCAAAACTGTACCCAACGGTTTGATTACCTAACTGGGTTGTTTTCTTATCGTGTGCATAGCATATTAAATCGTATGTCCCATTAGAAATAATTTCACGTGCACCAACTAACAAGGCTGAAACATCACGCCCTCTATTATTAACTAGTATAACTTTAACTTGATTAGATAAAGTTTCAAATTTCCTTTGAATCGTTGACACTAAGTTTTCTTGGCTCGTTGTAATAAAAATATCCGCATTTTCAGGCATATTGGCTGCATAAGTCAAGTAATCATCTAACAAATCTTCAAAATAAAGGTGTAAGATGAAGGCCACTTTCAACTTACTTTCGCCCACTTGTGAATAATCTGCTGGCATAATCGCAACATTGGCCATATTTTTATATATATCATAATAATGATAATTTGGTAGCACTGCCGGTGCGATTAACTCAAATGGATAAGAGGTATGATTTTTTATATATTCAAATAGTTCTGGATTCTGCTCACCACTCCCTTGTTCAACATATTGTTGTAAATCATTAAACGTCGCTCTTTTCTTAAAAATCGGACATCTTAGTTTTTCAACCATTAAATGTGGAATATAGTAAATTGGCGCCACAGTCTGCGGATAAAACTCTGTTGTATCAACAGAAACTTTCCATTGATATCCTAAATCTGAAAAATACCTAGTAAATACAGTTTCATGTCTACCGACACTCATGTCATAGGATGTAATTTCAGGCATTTCCGCCCAATATTTTTTCCAGTCTTCTGTATTAAACATACTTGACCGAATTGCAATCCAATGTGACTGGATATGCTCAGGATAGTAACCATAATAAGCGGTTTTAAGCAAATGTGGTGGCAACTGCATTTCACCCATTTTTGAGATTCCCCAAAAGTTAATCTCTGAGAATTGATCCATTTTATCAAATGTTTCAGCGAATGGGTAAAGTGGCCCCATGATTGTATTATTGAGTAAAATCAGCTCATCATAGTCAGAAAGTGACTCACCAATAGTTGCTATACCAGCTTGATATGCACCTACATCTAAACCACTATTCTCACGTTCCAACACTTCACCAAACTTTAACAATTTAGTTTTATTTTGTTCGTCTAATTTCCCATTGACAACAATCAAAATGTTCTCAACATTTTTTTTCAAATCTGTTAAGAAATAATCCACATAATCGTGAACAATACTTTGTTTATCATAAAAAAAGTAAACCGCTATTCTTTTCATCATTTTTTCCTTTGTTGATTCACAACAACCTGAATTTCTTGCCAATTTTAAACCATGTACTTTGCTCAATCATCGCTAGTTTTTCTTGCTGATCTTCTATTACACTCAGACGTTCTACCAATAATTTGTCTTTTTCCATATTCAAACTTCGTTGCTCGTCTAAAAGTTCATCTTTTTTAACTATCAATTCCAGACGCTCACGCAACACTTTGCCTTGCTGATTAATAATTTCTAAACGTTCTTCCAATACTTGCCGTTCTTCATCAATAACTTGCATTCGCACGTTTAGTTCTTCACCTACAGCAACTGTTTGCTGCTTGAAATAGCGCAACTCTTTACGTGGATTTTCATTATATTTTTCAATAGCAGTAACAAGCGATTGCGTAATCTTCTCAAGCGACTGCTCCCTTAAAACCTTTTTCTGTAATAAAGTAGCATGTTGTTTTGTAGAATCAAAATGATTCAATTTAACAGAAATCTTTTCAACAGCATCTGTTATATTCCCTAGCGCATATACATCTTCAGGCAATAAGTAACCTAGCGAAAGCATCGATTTTGCAGCATAATTATCAGCAACGACCGTTGTCACACCTAATTTCAAGCTCTCAATAATCGTCAAGCTAAAGGTCTCCATCGCCGAAGTATTGACAAAGATATCCGAAGAACTAACATTTTCCCAATTTGAAGTATAATCATCTAAGAAACTAACATCTTGAATACAATGATCAGAGATATATTTTTTCAATTCATCATAGTATGCTTCATCAATAATGGCACCAGTTATCACTAGCTCTAAACTAGGAAAACTGAGCTTTAGTTGTTCGAAAATTTTAATCAATTCTTCGGTATTCTTCCGTTTACCATTTACCGTATTAACTGACACAATTCGTGGTGTATTACTAGAGGATGCCAAAACAATGTCCGAAACATCTGTAAAAGGATAAAAATAATTAACTGGTATCTTATAGGATAACTTAGTAATTTCTTCAGCTAATACATCGCTAGCAGTCAATATTTCATTTGAAAAAGAACTTATAAAATCATATTTTTCAAGTGTATAGGCAAATTCGCCTTCTGGAAATTCATGAACCAGCCAAAGATGTGGAATGTCACAAAATGCTGCCGCAAACGCTAATTGGGGAATATTAGCAGTATTAGTCACTGCAATATCGATTTTTTCCTGTATAATAATCGTTGCAATATCACTAATAGCTTTTACATTTCTAATGGCATCCTGACTACTCTGCAAGCTATCATCTCGCCACCAAGTATAATCCAATAGATAATGTTTGATCCTGTTTTGCTTCAAAAATTCCGAAAATGTACTCGTATTAGGTGCGGTAGTTATCAAATGAATATCGTAACCTAACTGATTCAGATAGCTCATCTGATGATTCATTGCAATATCTGCACCATTTTCAGTCCCACCAAGTGGAGATAATATCAGAACCTTTTTCATAAATTTGACTCCTCTAGATATTAGACGCTTGTACAATCAACTCCCCTTAAAATGAGAGAAAATTTTGTCAAGAAATGTTTTATTTTTTGACATTTTTTGTTTCAAATCTGCATTTTCTTGTTCAATCTTTAATTTTTCTTGCATCAAAATTCCATAATGCGCTGCAATCTCATCTTTTTGATATCGTAATGTATTGCGCTCTTGAAATTGTACAAATGACGTGCTCATAAATTTCTGGACTAACTGAATAAAGTTTAAATCATAACCTATATTCGTAAAATCAACACTCGTATAAGAGTTCCCTAACTCCGCCGCATCATATCCTGTATAAGTAC
>SAAR01000385.1 GCA_009916335.1 Erysipelotrichia bacterium
GAATGTGATAGTGTCATTGCCAATCTTTCCCCTTTTAGAGGACCAGAACCTGATAGTGGCACCATCTGGGAAGTAGGTTTTGCGGAGGGTCTTGGAAAAGAGGTATTGTGTTACTCTTCTGATCTGCGCACGTTGAAAGAAAAAACACAATGTATACTTGCATTGGGTGATGCTGACACAGATAAAGAGGGGATGGCGATTTAGGATTTTGGGTTAACCCACAATCTCATGTTTGCGCACCTTGTGGTGAGTGACACCTTTGAGGGGTGCTTACACCATTTAAAGGCAAACAAACCTTCCTAAACTCCTTTAACACCCAAACATTCTAAAGGGTGTTAGGCTACTGCTTTATACAATACCTTTCATACTCTCTACTCTCTTGCAAAATCACTAGCACAATAGGCCATCTTTGGACCCCAAGAGCATGTCTGCGACGCTCTTTAAATGTTTTTTTCTTCGTTTTTATTCTTGCCTTTTTGTTTTTAATAGAAATCACATTATCTTGTCACTTTTTTCACATTTCAATCTATAATTAAAGTAGAGATTTTTGTTTAAAATCATAAACTCAATGCACATGCTTCGAATAAGCCAGATACC
Source organism: Erysipelotrichia bacterium (assembly GCA_009916335.1). Next base: position 598 of record SAAR01000385.1, read on the forward strand.
CTAATATCAGGTATCTGGCAGAATCACTTCTTAAAATCTGCATGTTTACATTCACTTTTTATCCATGAGTTTCGCACCCTCATTGATAATCTTAGGCACCCAGCCAGAACCACAGTTGTTCTTACTCATTTAGTGTGACCTCCTTACTTTAAAAGTTAGTGTTCTTATAAAAAAGAAACACTTAACTTAATTATAGATTAAAAAGTGAAAAAGGAGTCACTCATGAGTAGTTTTTTATACAAAGAGACTAACTTTACCAAGTTAGGAAAAATGTTAAGAGGTAAAAGGTGGAATAGTTATTCCCAGATGCTAAAAAGTATTGTTCATTCACTAAGATTGGAACCTGATGAAGAGCATATGCATATCATTAAGTCCAGAACCAAAGACAATGTCATTATTTCAAAAATCCCCATTGAAGAGCTTGTGGCTTATATTGAATTAACAATTGCAAAAAATATCAAGAAATATGAAAAAATCACTATGGATGAGAGTGAGCGCAAGAAGCTCTTCAAAGACTTCACCAATGCAAAAGCTGCCATTGCTAAGAAAATCCCCTTAGAGTTATTGGATGAGGCCATAAAGCACAACAATGATGCACAAACAGTCCTAGAAAATCTTATCACCACACATGCATTACCCCTCAAAACCACAGATAAAAGAACCCTAGTAACTTTGCAGCGCTACATGGAACTGCAAACAGCCTACTTGAATGAAAAGGTACACCAAAAATACAATAACCAAGTATTGCTCAAAGAAATTCTCTTTAAAATCCCAGCCAATCAACCTTTAAATCTCAGTAATGAACAATGGGAGAGTGTTGTTTTAGCCTTTAAAGAGAAGTATTTTCCCAACTATGAAATGTTCTTTGCAGCAATCCATAATGATGAGGGAACAGAAGAGGAAATTAAAGGGCATGTGCACCTCTTTCTCAGTGGATTTAGTGATGAAAGTGAAGCGTTTGATATTAAAAAAGATATTTTTCAGATGGTAAAAGACAAACATAACTTGGATGTAGATTTTAACAACACTGCTGACCACCAAAAGGTTATGGATCTGTTCCAAGATGACTTTTATGAATTTTTCAATTTTGAACTTGGCAAGATGGGTATTAAAGAGCGCATAGAACTTAAAGAGTACCAAACCTTAGAAGAGATGAATCAACGCCTTTGCATTCAAAAAGAAGACCACCTCACTATTGATGAAAAGCATGAAAAGTTAGCTAATAAAATCCTTTTAGAAAAAATGCAAGAGTATGATCAATTCAAAGCCTATGAGGGGATCACCTTTGAACTCAGTGAGAACTTCATTGGCAACAGCCTTACCCTAAAAACCAATTTAAAATACAAGGGTGAAAATCCTGATTTAAGAGTTACCTTTTTTTCAAAATTACTGCAAATTGGGTTGGATGTTTCAAAATACTTTTTAAAGATGGCCAAAGAGATTGCTGATCTAAAAGATGCTCTTCTTGGTAAAACTTTAGAAATAGGCACTTTAGAGAGAAAACTCAAAGATACAGAAGAGGATTACAAAGAGAGAATGAGATTAAGAGATAAGTTTGCAGAAGATAGCTTTGGGAAAAAGCTTATGGCACTAGAGGACAAGGTTACACTGCGCTACACTCATGAACTTAAAGATGCAGAAAGTACCATTGCCAGCCAAGCAGCACAAATTAAAGATTTAACCCTTAAAAACAGTGTTTTACTAGAGATTTCCAAGAAGTGTGAAACCTTTGAAAAACTCTATCAGGTCAACATTGCTGGTAAGATTAGAGAATTTCATAGAGGCAAGCAGGCTCATGAGGAAACTTATGATTTTCTGGATAGAGAGATTAAGAGGTAACACCATACCTCTTAATCACCGAAAAAACAAATATTTACAAGAGCGTCGCAGACATTTGCCTTTTGGGGTCCTTTATTGGCAAGAGGACTCCAAGCCAACCCATATTTATAACAATTTTTAAAAATATATTTAATAAAGAGATATTTCAAAAAATAATTTATAAAAAAATTATTGACACACAATGGCAACTAATGTTGCCGTCTACTGACTGGATTTTTACTATTTTTAGAGATTATAATAAGATAATACGAAGTATTAGATTATTATAATCCTTTATGAAAAGAGTAGAAAGCTAAGGTGGTATACCTTTAAAAAAGATTCTTTTTTTTTATACTACCCCTTATACCTATATACCTCATGAACTACTAAGTATGACTCAAAATAGATGTTATTTTAGAAAGAAAATAAATATTATTTTTAATGTAGGGTGCGCGCATGCATGTGATTCCTAAGAAAACTAATATTTATTTTTAGTGTAGTACGCGCGCGAGGGGAAAGAGAGGTTGGGGTATAAAGGAAGTATCCATTTAAAAAGGTCATTGTTTAAGCTGACTTGGTACTCCAAAATGGCTTAAATTATGCCACTTTTTAGCCCTCTTGGGGG
>SAAR01000386.1 GCA_009916335.1 Erysipelotrichia bacterium
AGCGAATACGGGTGCCAATTATACCTCAAGTCTGGTTGCACTATCAAGCTTATTAATTGTTGCAGCAGGTGCAGCAATTGTAATGAGTAGAAATAAAAAGCAAGCTTGAAAAAGTGGCGGAGATTAGGTGCATTTTTTTATGTGCCTTTAATTTTTATGGTATTAGGCTATGTCATGATTTATCTTGTCGGAAAACCTGTGATTAATTTTGCGACATCCGCTACTTCTTTACTTTTATTAAATGACGAACCTAAGTTTAAACAACAAGCACTTGATTTAACGGCTAAAAGTGATGGACAAAATCAAAAAGTAGCAGACGGTAAGCTATTAGCTTCCGCTATTACTTATCCTGAAAAGGGATCACGTTACGGTGATGTCATTGTCAATCAGGTCGATATCAATATCCCTTTATATTACGGAGATTCTAGTGACATCTTAGCACTGGGTGCGGGAATGTATGGTAATAGTAAATTTCCAGGTGAAAAAGGGACAACTATTATTGGTGGACACAATCGACCGATTTTTGGGAAAATTTCTTATTTGAATGTTGGCGAAAAATTTGAGATCAAAACATCATATGGCGACTTTACTTATGAGGTTACTTCAACTCAGATTATTCAAGCCGATGACCCCATGGTAATGACAGAACTAGCACAGAATCAAGAGTCCCGTGCATTTTTGTATACTTGTTACCCACTGGATGCGATTGGTTTTTCGCCACAACGCTTTGTCGTCATTGGCAAGCAGGTGACGGGGCCGGTTATTGATGAAAACAACTAAAGGAGACAAGGAAAATGTCTAAACGCAATAGACCCGTTCAGACGATGGCACGGTTGATCATATCGTTCGTTATGGCGATTTTCTTGTTCGCATTTCTAATTCTTTTGAGCATTAGGCTTACTTTATTTAGTGAGAAACACATGGAAAAGGTTGCTAAAAAGACGGATTACTATCAAAAGTTAACCACTAGCATTAACAAAGATATCAGTGGTTATAGTCTTGGCAGTAATGTGCCAAAAGAAGTTTTGGGAAATGTCGTTTCTGTACAAGTCGTTGAAGATAATGTGAACAATTATTTTAAAGCGATCTATAAGCCAGGGATCACCTATCAGTTTTCAGGAGCAGATGAGTTGAAAACGGCTATGATTGATAAAATAATGGCTCATGCTAATGAAAAGCAAGTTCCAATTCATTCTAAGGAGTCTGTGGCAGCGTTAGCTGATAAGGGCGTTGATATTTTTACGGGTTATGTTAAATTGCCGTATTTGGTGCAATTTGGTCAAAAATTGATGAATTATAAGGCAATGCTGACAGGTTCGATTTTCCTGACAGGCTTGATAAGTACCTTAATCGCAGTATTTTTGTTAGTGACATTACGTGGCTATAGGCATCGGTTACTCCGTTTTCTATCTTATAGCTTCATCGCAGGTGGCTTAATGGGAATTGTTATTCCTGTTTACTTACTAGTTAAAGATGTCTTTCATTATATTAACATTAGAAATCAAGCGATGTATGAGTTCTTAACCACATACATTCGTAGTTTTCTGTGGATGTTTATTTATATCGGTATAGGCTTGCTGATTTTGGGAATACTATCAGCAATGTTTTCGGAGAGAAGTCGGTTGGAATTGACACGTTAGTGTGTTTTAGGATGTCGTTGGGGAACGACAAGTAGGGGGGAATGGGATGTCACTAGTTAAAGAGGAAATTTCAGATGTCATGACTTGTCCAGAGCTAACAAGTCATAAGCCAAAAATTATTTATAGCTTGATTAAGCGGATTGGTGATATTTTGGCTAGTTCTATTGGTTTAATTATTTTGATACCGCTATTTTTGATAGTTGCTTTGATCATGAAATGCTCTGAACCAACAGCACCTATATTTTTTTCACATACTAGAAATGGTAAAAAGGGCAAAAAGTTCAAAATGTATAAATTCAGGACCATGTGTCAGGACGCAGAATCGATTTTGATGAAGGATACAGCACTTTTTGAAAAATTTAAGGCAAATGGTTATAAACTTGAAACGCATGAAGATCCTAGAATTACAAAAATTGGTGGCATATTAAGGAAAACAAGTCTTGATGAATTGCCACAACTGATTAATGTTTGTTTAGGACAAATGTCCTTAGTTGGCCCACGTCCACTACCAGACAGAGAAATCATTGAATACGGTGAAAACCAAGAAAAATTTTTAAGCGTTAAACCAGGTATGACAGGGTGGTGGCAAGTTTCAGGGAGAAGTACTATTGGTTATCCTGAGCGGTGTCATCTTGAACTTTATTATGTAGAAAAGAGTTGTTTGACTTTCGATGTTCTTATATTACTTAAGACAATTGGGATTGTTTTGAAGAGAGTTGGAGCGCGTTAGTGGAATACCCTGAATAAAGAGGCATTAAATTAACTAGGCCATAGTATTGATAAGAGTTTGTAATTCAGAAATCGCATTATATAACGTGACTAACGATTTAGATATGGAAATCAGAATGAAGAAAGTATTAAATAAGAAACGCATATTGGTATTTGCCCCTTCTTTTTTTGGATATGAAAAAAAGATTGTTGACAAGTTAAGTGAACTTGGAGCAGATGTCAATTTTTTTGATGAGCGTCCATCTAATAGCACTTTTGGAAAGACAATTGTTCGATTGAAAAAAAAGATTGCTGCTTATATGATAGATAATTATTATAAAAAAATAAAACAGGAGCTGAATGGAAAAAAATATGACTCGATTTTATTCTTTCAAGCAGAGGCAACACCCCGTTGGTTTTTAACCTATATTTTTGAGACATATAAGTATTCAAGAAAGATTTTATATCTTTGGGATCCAGTTACGGATATGCCAGATAATATTTCTAATACATCTAATGTAGATTTATTTGATGAAGTTTTCACGTTTGATCCGCATGATGCGCAAAAATATTCTTTGCGTTTCAGACCATTATTTTATGATGATTCTTACTTGAAAGAAGTTGATAGACATAAAAGAATTCAGTATGATTTTTCATTTATTAATGATATTAAGCCAGAAT
>SAAR01000387.1 GCA_009916335.1 Erysipelotrichia bacterium
GTATCAGTGTGGGCATCAGTCTGTTTTTGGGTATCAGTCTGTTACCCACCTTATTGTTTATTTATTTATTTGTTTTAATATCATCTTTTTTTTGTATTTATCATTCTATTGTGTTATAATATATTTAGATGGAAGTTGTGTTCCATCCAATAGTTGTATTTGGCATAAACTCCTTTATTTCCATGATTGTCATTTCATTAAAGACTACCAGTCCACTGGTAGTCTTTTTTTGTTGCAATACTATAATAGATATGCTATAATGTGTATATAAATGATATACAAACAAAAGGATGGATTTATTATGTTAACAAAAAAAGAACAGTCACAATTGAAGATGTTATCTGATGTATTATCTGGACAATTCCACAAATTGATAGAAGATGATTTCAAATTTAAACGGGTCGATAGGGATTATTCAGAACTGATGTTACAAGATGGATCTTTAATGGAAGTTTGCTCAAAAGGTTTCGTTGACCGTATTTATTTCGCTGTACGTATTTATGGTTTGAATGATACAACAACATGCTACACAGGTATTGACATGTTGCTAGCATATTTAGCAATAAAAGATAACTCAAAAATGTAGGCTATTATCGTTTGACATTTTAAATTATTGTGATATACTAATAATATAAACAATATTGGCACTCATCACGAGTGCTATATAAATAAAAACAATGTAAGTCAAATCGGTTGACAAAGTTATATATATATGGTAAAATATGTATATAAAGATAAGGGAGATGATTTAAATGATCAAACAAGAATTAAAGAAGGCCGTCGAACGACAAGCTGTAAATAACAAGGTAAAGAACAAACAGGTTAGTGTACGGGCGACAACAAATGAGTTAGAAGAGATTGAATCATTTTGCGACTACATTACGTTGAGTAAGAGTGCACTTCTAACATTGGCAATCGATACCATGTTTATCGGAAACAAAAAAGGTATCGCATCTTTGCATGAGCATGTTGACTATATCGATATCGAATGCAAAGATGCGATACACGCATTGATTAACGAGCGTAAATCTAAACGGTCAACTAATAAAAATGAATTTATCGTTATACGTGTCGATGACAAACATTTCGAGCAATTGAAATTGATTACCGAAAAGATGCAAATGTCAAAAAGTAATGTTATAATGGCATTACTGCTAATGGTGGTAAAAACAAAAAACACTAAATAAGATATAGAATAAGAGGCTATTCACATGACAAATACAACAAACACAACAAACACAACAAACACAACAAACAAACTTATCTTGGAGGCTAAATCAATCATGGCAAAAGACGAACCATTCGTAGACGGAGCATTAACAAAAGAACAAACATCAGCATTAAAGGCTGATGCAATGATTAAACAAGTACGTGTGAAATTGATGAAATATCCAGATTTCCCTTTAGGAGTATTGCTAACCGCAGACCAAAAAGTCGAAGCAAAACAATTACTTGAACAACAAGTCAACATCAAAGCTGTTACTCAATTAGAATTAGAAGAACGATTAAAGATTTGCGGTTTTATACTACGAACACTTAATGCTAAGACTGGAAAAGATGGAATCGTCAAATCTGTACCGATACCAGAAATTGAAGCGGCAAGGGTTATCATGGGATTGATGAGCATTAAACGTGTTGGCGATACTGACAACGATTTGACGCCACTACTTGTTTACGACTTAAACAAAGGTATCTATCGCGAAAACAATATCGGACTTGGTAAAATGATTAATTTACTAGAGCCACGTTTCAAAAAAGCCGGTCGTGAAGAAACAAAGGCATTATTACTGCAAAACTGTGAATACGCAGAACCAACAAAAAATGCCGACTTGGCTGTTCTTGGAAATGGCATTTATAATATAGAAACTAAAGAGTTCCTTCCGTTCTCACCTGAGTTTGTATTTTTAACAAAAGCAAGTGTTAATTGGAACCCCGATGCTGTTTGCCCCAAATTTGAAGATGATTGGACGTTCGACGGGTTTTTAGATGAACAATTCAACAACAATTCAGAAGACAAGTATGCAATGTATCAACTATTACAACTAGCGTTATTAACAAACAAAGCCAAAAAGGTTTTCGTTTACTTCTATAGTAAAGAAGGTCGTACCGGTAAAGGTACGATGACCGAATTGATTCGTCATCTGGTTGGTACTGAAAATAGTGGATCAGCAAACTTAGTTCAGATTGAGTCAGGCTTTGGACTTGAATCAGTGTACGAAAAGTCATTCATTTTTGGTAATGAAAATGATTCAGTTTGGAATACGCGCGGCAATGACAACATTAAGAACTTGGCAACAGGTGACACATTAACAATACAACGAAAAGGTGTTATAAATATCTCGGCATCATTAACACCACTAATCGTTCAGTCAATGAACTCAACGCCAAAATTCAACAACTTAGAAAGTGCCATTACGAATAGAATGCGTATCTTCGAGTTCACACATTCGTACTACGATGATGATAATGAACGCGTCAAAGATGAATATGTTAAGAATCAAGACTTGTTAGAATATTTAGCCTATAAAGTATTAACGATGCCGATTTCTGGTTTAGTTGACACACAAACAAGTAAATCGATTAAAGACTCTATTGCATTCGAAAGTAATCACGTCTTAGAATACAAGCATGAAAGACTTGAAGATTTCGATGGCGATACATTCACAATCGCAGCATTATTCGTAGATTTCAGAGCATGGTGTGATAAATCAAACGTCGGCTGTGATTATTCACGACGTATGTTCTCTGATAAATTAATTGCGGCAACAAATGAAACATTTAACTACGATAAACGTAAACGTAATCCTGAAATGTCGCAATCAGATTTAAATTCGATTATGGATGCAGTCAATGGTAGTAACATGGCAAGAAACATTCATGATGTCAATGATTTCTACAACACTAATCGCCAAGCTGTTATCGTAAAAAAATAATAACAAAAAGAACACACATGAGGAATCATGTGTTTTTCTTATGTTTATAACGTCAAACATCGGGCAAACATCGGGGTGGGTATCAGAC
>SAAR01000045.1 GCA_009916335.1 Erysipelotrichia bacterium
CCATTATACCACCTAGCCTTTCAAGCAAGTTTTAATCGACTTAGCAAAACCCTCCTCAATTACAGCAACTGCCATGCGATTGGTTTTTCCAATCGCTTGATTCAGCAACATACTACTTTCAATAAATGCATATTCTACATCATAATAATGACATTTATCCACTATTTTCTTTTTTGTATTCTCGCTTGCATCACTTGCAATAATGACGAGTTTTGCTTTTTTACTTCGTATATCATCTAAAACAGCTTCCCCCATGCTCAACTTTCTAGCACGCATTGCCATTCCTAATGTTCCATATACTTTATTCATTGATCAACGCTCTCAATTCTGTGAAAATCTGTTCATCAACTTCTACATTCAAGGCACGATTTAACACTTTCTTCTTTTGTGCAATATCAATTGCCTCAAGACTTTTCTTTAAATAAGCCCCACGACCATTCGCCTTACCACTCTTATCAACAATGACTTTTTTTTCTGGTGTTCTCACGACACGAATCAATTCCTTTTTCGGTAATTGTTCTTGTGTCGCTACACATTTTCTCAACGGAATTTTTTTCATAATACCCTTTTATTCTTCGTCATAATACTCATCGTATTCATCAAAGTCAATATCATCGTTGATCCACTGGCTTTCTTGTTCTGCACGTTCCTGTGCTTCAATTTCAGCCAATTCTTCTTCTGTATAAATAGGCTTCATTTCATAGTCTTTCTGGTTCACTTCATACGTTGGCTTACTACGCACAATTTCTTCTTCCATAAAGATGTCATCTTCTTTATCTTTTTTCTTCTTATACTTATTTGTCTTAACTGGTTGTACTTCTTTATCCTTACTTAGAATTTCTTCAAACTTAGAAACATATGCACGTTTTTCTTCAATATTGATTCCTTGTGCTTTCTTCTCTTTTGCAATTCTAGCAGCTTCTTCCAAATCATTCAATTCTTGTTCATTGACTGCTTCTTCTACTACTGCTTCAACACTTTCCTCTACATCACTAATCGTTTCTTTTTCTGTTATCGTTTCTGGAATAAATTCATCAAGAACAACTTCATTGTCAAACAACTCTTCATTAAATTCCATCTCTGTTGTTTCCTGTTTTAATCCTTCAAAGATTTCCTGCTGTGCTTTTGCTCTTGCGGCTGCTTTTTGTGCTTCTAACTTCGCCTGCTGTTCCATCGCAATGGTTTTCCAATCAATACCCATTTCTTCTACATCACTAATGGATTTAATATCAATCGTATTATTTGTTAATTTCACTGCTAAACGAGCATTTTTCCCTTTTTTACCAATTGCTAATGATAATTGATCATCATTTACAATGACCATTAAACCATTTTTAACAGGACTTGGAATAACGGCCAAAATATCAGCTGGTGCCAATGCATTTTTAATCAATTCACTAATATCATCATTCCATTCAAAAATATCAATTTTTTCACCATTTAACTCATCAATAATAGCTTGTACTCTTTGCCCTTTAGGACCAATACAAGCACCGATTGGATCAATGTTTTCATTGCGAGAATACACTGCCATCTTACAACGCTCTCCTGCCTCACGAGCAATCGCTTTAATCTCAATAACCCCTTGATAAATTTCTGGTACTTCTTTTTCAAACAAACGTTTCACTAATGCTGGATCCGCTCTTGATACTAATACTTGTGCCCCTTTTGTTTCCTTATTCACATCAGAAATAACAACACGAATACGCTGTCCTTCACGATAATGCTCACTTGGAATCTGTGCCACTTTAGGCATTAGTGCCAATGCTTTTCCAATATTCACTAAACAGAATTTTTCTTCTACGGTTTCAATTTCACCAATCACTAAATCTTCTAACTTATCACAGTATTCATCATAAATAGCTTGTTTTTCAGCCTCTCTAATCTTCTGTTTCATTACATTTTTAGCTAGAATTACCGCTGCTCTACCAAAATCATTAATATCTACTTCTTCATCAACCAAATCCTCTAAGGCATAGCTTTCTTTGATTGCCTGTGCATCAGCTAATGAAATTTCAAGTTCTTCATCTTCTACATTTTCCACAACTAAACGCTGGTGGTACACTTTAATCTCACTTGTTTTTTCATTAATATCCACTCTTACTAAACAATCAGGAATTTCAATGTGTTTACGATACGCTTTCGCTAACGCTTCCTTTAATGCATCTGCAATGATGTCTTTAGAAATACTACGATCATTTTCAATTGTCTGCATTGCTTTTACAACATCTTTTAATTTCATCTTCTTTTCTCCTTTAAATCTTTACCGATAAACGAATGAATGCAACATTTTCTTTGGCAATTTCTTTTTTCTTTTTCACTGCTTTATCTTGATATTCAATGAGGTAGCTATCCTCATGAATGGCTCTTAAATACCCTTTAATTGCGTCCATGCCATCTTTTGGCTCAACAAACTTTATAAACACATACTCATTTAATGACGCAATCACTTCCTGCTCATTTCGAAGTTCTCTTTCTGCCCCTGGAGAACAAACTTCTAAATAATATTCAAAGGGAATACGATCATCAACATCTAACATATCCGATATTTTTGAGGATACACTTGCACATGTATCAATATCCATCGTACCATCACTTTTCATAATCGAAACTTGAAGTATTTTCATTTTCCCATCTTGTGTCCATTTGACATCATATAAGGAAATGCCATCTTCTTGAATAAGTTGTTCAATCTTTTCCTTTAATTGTGAAATCTGATCCATAAATCCTCCTTTACACAATAATTAAGAGTGGACAATCGCCCACTCGCTTTTAAATATGTCTGTATTATAGCACATGATTTTCACTTTTTCAAACTTTTGCGTTTTTTTCTTAATGAAACATATCTTTTTTCACTAATAAATAAAATGCAATTAAACAGCTTACAGTAGCAATCACAATTGGTACCCACCAAGTTGGGAATGGTAAGCCTGTTACATTCATTCCATAAAAACTAAAAATAATGTTCGGAATAGCCATGACAATGGTAATGGAAGTTAATACTTTCATTACGATATTTAAATTATTGGATATTACCGATGCAAATGCATCCATTGTTCCTGATAAAATCCCTGAATAAATATTACACATTTCAATCGCCTGCTTTAATTCAATTAAAACATCTTCTAAAATATCTTGATCTTCTTCATATAACTTAACAACATTACCTCGTAATATCTTATTGATAATCATTTCATCTGTTTTTAAAGAAGTTGAAAAATAAACTAATGATTTTTCTAATCCTAATAACTGTATTAACTCTTTATTACGCATTGACTGGTGTAGCTTTTTTTCTGTTCTTGAGGATAAGCGATCAATACGTTTTAAATAAATCAAATAACGCTGCGATATTTTTAGTAGCATTAACAATAAGAAACGTGTTCTTAGATTTGTTTGTGCCCCTTTAATCATACCTTTACGAAGTTCCTCCAAAGTCATATTATCATACAAAGAAATCGTTACGATATAATTATCAATAAACACGACACCCATCGGTAATGTCATATAGGTTAAAGCATCATTTTCATTATCTGGCTCATCTTTTTCTTGTGATGGATAATCGACAACGATTAATGTTTGATTATCATCTGCATCAATATGTGGACTTTCTTCTTCATCTAATGATGCTTTTACAAAATCACTCATAATTCCAATCTCATTAATCAGATAAGAAATTTCCTCTGGTGTTGGCGAAATTACAGAAATCCAACACCCTGCTTCTGGAGCATCTAAAGTTACCATATTCTGATCTATTGTTTTATAAAAATTCAGCATAATTACCTCCTTTTACAGAGATAACGTTGTATTATCCCTGTCTATTATATTTTTTATAAAGCAACTATCGGGTACAGGGCTCATACAACCGCCTCCTCTCTTAACTTTGTCATTATAGCACATTTTCTTTCCATTCGTTCCACTTTCTTTTGCTTTTGACTTGCATTTTTTTAAAGCTAAAACAAAGAAAGTAGCAAACATTTCATACAAATTAGTAGGCAAAAAAACAAGTATATCTCCCTATTAATCTATGTTTTATCTCTTCTATTAGCCAAAAATGAAAAAATGTTGATTTTGGCTAATAGAAAAGATCGTATAACTATTATATGTAACGATTAACAAAGATAAAAAGGTGCAACTTCATGAGCGTGTTTATTTTCACTCGATTCGTTGTACCTTTGTATATGTTTTAATTTTTCCCTTGTGCTAAAATAAACTGTATTTCATCTGCATACAAAACAATACTATCTTCTCTACCTGGATTAATAACTACATTGCTTTTTTTTAGCGTTTCCAATAAATCATTTCCTTTTGCTTTTAAGTATTGTTGTTCATTCCCATCTAAAAAGTTTTCCATTGATGCTTTTGATAAAAAGATAGGAATAAAGACTTCGTTTTCTTTACGCAAAGAAACTAATTTTAATTCACTGCCTTCCTCTAATACACCATCAAAATAACTTGCTTCCCCTAATACATAAAGAGGACTATTTAAAAATTCATAATAAAACTTCGCTTGCAATTTTTCATCTGTAAATGCCGCTTCAAATAATTGTTCTAAATTCATTGTTTCCATATCCTTTACACTACTTTCATTCTTTTCAGCATGACTGCTTTTGCCTGTTTCTCTAACGTATCATCTAATGTTTCTAAAACAACTTCCCCATATTTTCGCTTTAACCCTTTACGAATAATAAAATCTGCAATCTCTGGATTTTTAGGCAACAATGGTCCATGCATATAAGTCCCTAACACCTGTCCATTATAAAATCCTTCATACTCACCTTGATAAGTGTTGCCATGCCCTGATAATACTTTCCCAAAAGGCGTACTTACATGCATTGTTTGTCCCCCATGATTTTCAAAACCAACCACTTGATACACTTCACCATCAAGATTTGCCTCAATCGCAATATTTCCTATACATCTACCGACCTGTGTATTGCTTTCTGTATAATAATCAAATAGATTTAACCCTTCTATTTTTTGTTTATGATTATCAATATAATACTTACCAAAAAATTGATACCCACCACAAATCAATAAAATAAAAGTTCCCTTTTCCATTGCTTCTAAAATATCTGCTTTTCTTGCCAATAAATCTTCATATAATAACGACTGTTCTTTATCAGCACCACCACCAATAAATAATATATCATAGTCATTGAAGTTTTTTTCTTCCTTCATGGCACAAGTATCAATGATTATGTCAATTCCTCGATCTTCACAACGCTTTTGAAGGACACGCATATTTCCTTTATCACCATAAAGGTCCATGATGTCATGATACATCCATAATACTTTTAAAATCATTGTTCATACCTCCTAAGAATTGCTCTAACTGGTTGTAATGCCGTATAGGTCGCAATGACATATGCATGATTTGGAAGTTTTTTTAATGTTTGAATCGCTTGATCCATACTCTCTTCCACAATGATATTCCCTTGATAAGCAGTGTATTTTAAACGTAACGCCATATCGTAAGCTCGTAAACCACTACAAATAATATTTTTTACATCATCACCCATAATTAAATCAAAATTAGCGTCCCATATCCAAGAAACATCTTTTCCGTCTTGATCATTATCATTTAAAATAATAACAATATCTTTTGCCTCTAAATCACGTTCAATATATTTCATCGTTTCATTAGCTCCAGTGGGATTTTTCACTAGATTAAGCAAACAATCACGTCCAATATGGAAGTTTTCCATACGTCCATCTTTTAATTCAAATGTTGATAATACACTTTGCACCTTATCAAAATCAATATGGCTTATTTTTGCTAAAGCAATCAGTGCCATACAGTTGTAAATAGAAAATAAAGCATCTTGTGGTGCATGAAATGTCATGCCTTCCACACAAAACGTGCTTGTTAATAACGATACATCATTGGCAAGTACAAGATAGGAATGACTACCAAAAGAACAATGAGGGCAATGAAAACGTCCAATATGTGAATATTGGTAGTAATCATACACTAATTCATGGTTACAGTGAAAACAAAATTTTCCTTCACTTGCTTCATTTGTCGATGCTTGGCTCATTTCATTTTTATCTACTCCAAAATAGTAGACATGTTCACGATGATAACCTAAACGAGCAACATTAGGATCATCTCCATTTAAAATTAGATTTCCTTCAAATTGCTTAATCGCTTCTTCCATCTTCACCACAATCGTTTCCATTTCTCCAGCACGATCTAATTGATCACGAAAGAAGTTATTAACAATAAAATCGCTCACTTTCACTTTAGGCAATACCTTAGGTACATTTAATTCATCTACTTCAATGACCATTGCATCTGCATTTAATACTAAATTCATTTTCGTATTCGCTAACACTAAAGTTGTAATTCCTTCTAATAGATTATCCCCTTTACGATTCGCAATCACATGAGGATATTGTTTACTTAATACTTCATAAATCATATTACTTGTGGTTGTTTTCCCATTAGTTCCTGTAACCATCACAACTTTATTTGGATAAGTAATAGCATTTAAAATATTAGGACACATACGAAGGGCTATTTTACCAGGCAAAGAACCACCTCTACCCATCTTTACTAATATATATCGAATCATTTTCATGATTAGTATTGTTACTCTTACACGCATACAAAAATCTCCTATTTATCTACCTATTTAGTATACCTTAATTAACAAGAAAAAAAAATAAAAAAAGGCAATTGCCTTTTCTTAATTATTTAGTGATTTGTTTACCGTTGTAGTTTCCACATTCACACATTCTGTGAGGTCTTACATATTCACCACAAGCTGAACACTTACTAATTGTAGGTGCTGCTAATTTATAATGTGTTCTTCTTTTCGCTTTTCTTGTTTTTGAACCACGTCTTTGCTGTACTGCCATGACTATTCCTCCTATTTATTCTTCGACTTTAAATTCTCTTAATTTTGCTAATCGAGGATCAATTTCATCTTTTTTCTTTTGCGTATAATCCTCTTCTCTGATAACTTCCCAACCTTTTCCCTTAGGATATTCCTTAATTCCTTCTTTTACTACTTTCAAAGGAACTTCAAGAATAATCGTTTGAAAGATGGTCGGCATCAGTTCAACGATGTCCCCTTTTGTTTCAATAATATCCTCATCTTTGCTTACTTTATGAAAAGCAAACAATTGATGAGCATCACAAGCAAAAGGATAATCAACATCTTCATTTGTAATGCTACAAGGTACAATCATAACTCCCTCTACTTCAAAATCACAAGTAGCCAAATCTGAGTGAGTATCGTAATGTATCTCTCCGCTTACTTCAATATCACGAAGTCCTCTTAAATGGTGCATTTTTGAAAACACTTCCTCACCAAATGTAATCTGTTCATCGAAATGCACAGTTTCATTTGGACTATTCAATAATTCATTTTTTGACCATTTCAAAAGAATCACCTCGCGTCGTCCGCCATATAATTATATGTAAATTATATTCTAAAGTCAATAACTATCTTTGATTTTAAGCACGTCTGCAATATCACTACATTAATTTTATAAAAATACTCAAAGTCCTTTGTATCTTCGAGTATTTTGATCCTTATTTTCTTATTTCCAAAGTGGTTGTGGATACTTTCCTTCTTCCATTAATTTAGCAATTCCTGCTTTTACCATTGGTTTATCTTCTTGGTAAGTTACCCCATACCATTTATCATTACTAGAAAGCATTTTTACTTCTACTTCCTTGTTTCTAAGCATTCTACCTACTTCCATAGGAATAAAGTATTCTGCTTTTAAAGGATTGTTTGGTACTTCTTCTTTAAAGAACTCCACAAAGCGATTTTCAAATTTTTCAATCACATTGGCTTTAAAACCCCACATATTCATAGAAACTAAAGAATCAGCAGCTAACACTTCCCATGTTTTCCCTTCATCTAATGTATGTTCAATCACACCATTATGTACTTCAATTTTGGTAAGTTCTCTTACATTTGTCAACTTGCCATTTTCGTAGTTACAAACACCTCGTGCCACACTACCATACTCACTTACTGTATTCCCTAAACGATAGCCGACCATTGCATATTCATTTTCCACTGTACTTGTTGTTAAAAAGTCATACAATGTTTTAAAGGCACTTTGCCCATAATAATCATCTGCATTAATGACAGCAAAAGGAGCATCAATAACCTCTTTACAACACATAATCGCATGTGCTGTTCCCCATGGTTTTACACGCCCTTCTGGAACACTACACCCTTGTGGCAATTTGTTAATATCTTGGAATACATATTCCACTTCACAATACTGACTTAACTTATCACCGATTGCCGCTTTAAAATCAGCTTCAATCTCATGCTTAATAATAAAGACGATTTTCTTAAAACCTGCCTGAATGGCATCAAAAGCACTTAATTCTAAAATAATTTCGCCATTAGGTCCGATTGGATCAATTTGCTTTAATCCTCCATAGCGGCTCCCCATACCCGCAGCTAATACAACTAAAATTGGATCTTTCATCTTGTTTCTTCCTTTCGTTCTCTCTTTTATTATTTTAGCATGATTAAAATTTAAAGCAATAACCTATCTTTTATTTTCCCTTTAAAATACTTACCTTTTCTTCAATTTATTCCTATTCATTATAGATTATCTCTATATTATTAAAAAAAAGGACAATATTTCCATATTCAAGAATACGTCTTTATAGTATAATGAAGCACATGAAAGTAACAGGTATCGTATGTGAATATAATCCATTTCACAATGGACATATCCACCATATTAAAGAAACAAAAAAAATAAGTAATCCTGATGTCCTTGTCTGTGTGATGTCAGGAAATTTTGTGCAACGAGGAGAACCTGCCATCATCAATAAATGGGAACGTGCCAAAATAGCAGTTGCACATGGTTGTGATATTGTTTTTGAATTACCTTTCATACATACTGTACAAAGTGCCAATCACTTTGCCAAAGGAAGTATTGATTGTTTAAAATTAGCACAAATCAATCAAATCGTATTTGGTAGTGAAAGCAATAACATTGAAACCTTAACACAATTAGCACATATTGATTGTCAAGCGTATCCTGAATATATTAAAGCAGGGATTTCTTCTAGTAAAGCATATGAACAAATCTATGGTAAATTAAATGCAAATGATATTTTAGGGATCAACTATATTAAAGAACTAAAAGGGACAAACATTATTCCTTATACAATTCAAAGAACAAACAACTATCATGAAGAAGAATTAAACACGCATTTTAGTAGTGCGACTGCAATTCGTAAAGCAATTAAAGAGGGAGATGATTACACACAAGAAACACCCTTGCGTAATCTTAGTGCAACCTTTCAATTAGAGAATTATTATCCATTGATTAAAGCATTGCTATTGACAATGCCCTCTGCTTCATTAAAACAACTATTTTTAATGGACGAAGGAATTGAAAATAATTTGATTAAAAATGTGAAAATTGCTAATTCCTTTGAAGAATTTATTTCTTTATGTATTTCTAAACGTTATACACGCTCACGCATTCAAAGAACCCTTATTCATTTAATGATGCAGACAAGTAAAGTAAGTGTTGACAAGTTGGCTCCTATTTCTTATCTGCGAGTGCTTGCCTATAATGAACAAGGAAAACAATATTTAAAGTATTTAAAGAAACAAGGGGTTCACATTGCTAGTAAATTTAATCAAATTCCACAAGCTTATCGTGAAATAGAATTAAAAGCAACAAGTATTTATGCCTATCCTTTAATGAATGAACAACAGCAGCAATTAATCAATACAGAATTAAATAAACCTATTTATATATAGAGAAAAAGACAGGTGTAAGTGATTTCATCATCATTATACAACTGTCTTTTTCTTTATACACCAAAAGAGATAAAACTTTCCTTTACTTCCCTAAAGGGTACACATACAAACATGTTAGATACCCTTTCTTTAAATCAACAATATCATGTAATACAAAACCATTACGCTCATAAAAAGAACGTAACTTTGTTTTATAGGCTCTAACATCTAACTTTACTACATCATATCCTTGTTCTTTTCCTAAGTTTTTAAAAAATGTTAAAAT
The DNA here is from genome assembly GCA_009916335.1 of Erysipelotrichia bacterium. The sequence continues at coordinate 10,024 of SAAR01000045.1, forward strand.
CTGATCTGCAATCCCTTGTTTTTCTGCTTCATCTAATACCATTACCTTATGAATATATAAAGCTGTTTTAGGCTTGTCGTTTAGCCAATATGTTGGATCATAATCAACAACCACAAAAGCCCCAACTGCTTGTTGATTACGATAAACAAGATAGAACTGTTCTGGTTTATAACTTTTCGCTAATGTTTCCCATAAAACTTCTTCTTTTTCCCATTGTGTAATATTCTTTTTAGCTAACTGTTCAATCTTCTTTAGATACAGTGTTTCAATTAAAGCTGTATCTTGCTTGCTAGCCTGTTTAATTTCAATCATGTTCCCCTCCTACAAAATGATAAACAAAAAGGAGCGTTTACTCCTTTTTCTCATACTTATAAGTTTTCAACGTTGTGGTATACGTTTTGTACATCATCAACAGCATCAAGCAATGTTAATAAACGTGCAAATAAATCTTTGTCTTCCCCTTCTAATGTTACATATTCATTGGGAATCATTGTTTGTTCCAATACTTCATATGTTACATCAGCAATAAGTTCATCAATGACTTCCTTTGCTTTATACAAATCTTGTGGAGCTACACTTATTTCCATATGTTCTCCATCATTAACACTAATTTCTTTTACATCTACATCTGCCATTAACAACGCTTCTAGCATGGCATCTTCATCGGTATATTTAACAACAAGCATACCTACTGATTCATAGTTGAAAGAAACACTACCACTCACACCAATTTTAGCGTGTGCTTTATTGAATGCACCCCTTAAATCAGCGATCGTTCTATTTGCATTATCACTTAAACATTCCACTACAATCGTTGCTTTTCCACCAGCACCAAAACCTTCATAGGTAGCACTTGAATAATCTTCTCCTGCTCCCCCTTTTGCTTTTTCAATGGCTCTTTTAATAACATCGGCAGGTACCTGATTTGCTTTTGCTTTATCAATACACTGCTTTAATACTGTATTCATTTCAGGATCAGGAACACCATTTTTTGCTGCTACATAAATTTCCTTACTATGTTTTGAATATACTTTTGCTTTTGCTGCGGCTGTTTTTGCCATAGATGCAGCACGGACCTCGAAGTGTCTACCCATAATTAATCACCTTCCAAATTTACTTCGCTATTATACCAAAATTTATTTATTACTACAATAAGAAACACAAATTCTGTTAAGAAGTTGGAATAATCATGTGAAATCCTATCAGAATTATGCTTTCCTGTCTTTCTTTCATCAATTTGTGATATACTACTAATTAATGGAGGTACACATATGGAAAATCGTTTAAATAAAGCTGTTTTAGATATTGAAATCAGTGGTATTCGTCATTTTAATCAAATGGCATCACAAATTGATGGGTGCATTAAATTCACAATCGGTGAACCTAATTTTGAAACAGACGCAAGTATTAAACGTGCACTCAAAAAAGCATTAGATAAAAATATGACTCACTATGGAGAAAATGCTGGACTATTTGCACTTAGAAATAAAATTTCTGATGATTTGTATTTGCGTTATGGTGTAAAATATGATGAAGAGGAAATCATTGTAACCATAGGAGCAAGTGAAGCTTTAAGCATTACATTAAGAACCATCTTAAACAAAGGGGATAGCGTGATTGTTTTTGAACCTGCTTATCCTGCTTATCGTCCATTAATTGAAATGTATGATGCAAAATATATCGGTGTTGATACATGCTCTCATCACTTTCAAATTGAACAAAAACAATTAGAAAAAGCCATTACAGAAAAAACGAAAGCCATCATTTTAACATCACCAAACAATCCAACAGGTAGTGTCTATAATAAAGAAAGTATACAAGCCGTTTTAAAATGCATTGCGAATCGTGATATTTTTGTTATTTGCGATAATATTTATGATGAAATTATCTATGAAGATATTCCTAATTTTGTAACTTCACAAAAAGAGCGAAATAAAATTATCATGTTGCAATCCTTTTCTAAATCATATGCAATGGCAGGTTTTCGCTTAGGTTATGTATGTGCCGATAAAAGTATTGCAAAACATTTATTAAAAACGCATTCCTATTATGTGAGTGCTGCTCCTACTTTTATTCAGCAAGCAGCCATCTCTGCTTTTCAAACAAATAATGCGAAAATGGTTATGCAGTATCGTAAGCGTAGAGATTATGCTTGTGAACGCTTAAATGCAATGGGAATAAATATAGATGCCCCTGCTGGTGCCTTTTATTTATTTATCAATATAGCACAATTCAATATGTCCTCTTATGATTTTGCCTATCAATTACTGCATGAATATAAAGTATGTGTTGTTCCTGGTTGCTATTTTGGAAAAGGGTGCGATGCATACATACGCTTATCCTATGCATGTAGTGATGCTGATTTAAAGGAAGGATTAGATCGTATTGAAAATTTTGTGAACGATTTAAAAAGTAAGCCTCAATAAGCTTACTTTTCTTTTTATAAAAATATACTCCCGATTTGATAAATCAATAAAGCAACAACATAGGCAACACCTGTTTGAAAGCTGACACTTAGCAATGCTTGTTTATAACTACCTAATTCTCTTTTCGTTGCCGCAAAAGCAGCAACACAAGGCATATATAAGACAGTGAATGCTAAAAAGGCATAGGCACTAAGTGGTGTAAAAATAGCTTGCATAGCAACATCTAAAGCAGCGGCATTATTGGCATTGCTCAATACACTTAATGTAGATACAACACTTTCCTTTGCTGTAATTCCTGTTACAATGGCTGTTCCTGCACGCCAATCATCAAAACCTAAAGGAATAAACAACTTCGCAATCAGAGAACCTAGACTTGCTAAAATTGAAGTAGCACTATCACTCACAAACGTTAAATTAAAATCAAAACTTTGTAAAAACCAAATCACCATACTTGCAACAAATATAATGGTAAAAGCTTTACGCAAGAAATCCTTTGCCTTTTCCCACATATGTAAACCAACACTTTTCGCATCAGGGATACGATAAGCTGGTAATTCCATGACAAATGGAATAGGATTCCCTTTAAATAAAGTGCTTTTTAATAATAACCCAGATAAAATAGCGACAATGATACCTAGTATATAAATACTAATCATCACAAGTGCTGTGTGGCGAGGAAAAAAGGCAGAACAAATCATTCCATAGATTGGCAGTTTCGCACTACAGGACATAAATGGTGTTAAAATAATAGTCATCTTACGATCACAATTACTGCTTAATGTACGAGTTGCCATAATAGCAGGTACACTACAACCAAATCCAATTAACATAGGTACAAAGCTTTTTCCTGATAAACCAATCTTACGCAATAATTTATCCATCACAAAGGCAACACGAGCCATATAGCCACTATCCTCTAATAAGGATAAAAAGAAAAATAAAATCACAATAATTGGTAAAAAAGATAAAACACTACCAACACCACCACAAATACCATCAATAATCATCGAATATAGCCACTTACTAACTTGTAAATGATTCAATAATTCACTTAGTGATTGCACTCCAAAATCAATCATATTTTCTAAATAGGTTTGTAAAATACCACCAACACTAAATGTAATTGAAAAAATAAGTAACATAATAAGTAGAAAGATAGGAATCCCTAAATATTTGTGTGTTAATAAAGCATCTATTTTTTCAGAACGTACTTGTTCTTTTGTTTCATTATGTTTTTGTACAGCATACTTACATAATTCTTCAATATAAGAATAACGCATATCCGCTAAAGCTGCTTCTCGATCTGTTTCTAATGCATGTTCCATAGAAGTAACAATATGCTCAATAATATGTTTGTCATCATCATGTAAATCAATGGCATGAAACATCACCTGATCGCCTTCGACTAGCTTAGTTGCGACAAACCGTAAAGGATATGGTGTTTGCTCTACATGATCGGCAATAATATGTTCAATCGCATGGATTGCTTTATGTTGCTCCCCACGACAAAAATCATGTTCCTCAATTTTTTCTTTATTTTTTACCACATTTTTAATCGTATCTAACAGCTCTCCAATCCCATCATTTTTAGCGGCAGAAATAGGTACACAAGGTAGTTTTAAAGCCTCACTTAATTTTTTAACATCGATACTGTTTCCACTAGAAACCACTTCGTCCATCATATTGAGGGCAATTACCATCGGTTTATCAAGCTCCATTAATTGTAAAGAAAGATATAAATTTCTTTCAATATTGGTCGCATCTACAATATTTAAAATGACATCTGGTTGTTGCTTTAAGATGAAATCTCTAGTTACAATTTCTTCACTTGTATAAGGAGATAAGGAATAAATACCAGGTAAATCCACAATGGTTGCATTTTTTAATCCTTTTACTTTTCCTTCTTTTTTTTCAACGGTTACTCCAGGAAAGTTACCAACATGTTGATTAGAACCCGTTAAACGATTAAACAATGTCGTTTTCCCACAGTTTTGATTACCAGCTAAAGCAATCAAGATCTCTTTATTTTGACTACTCATGAATAACCTCCACTTTAATTTTAGCGGCATCTTCTAAACGAATGGACAAGGAATATCCTCGTAAATGCAATTCAATTGGATCTTTCATCGGTGCTATTTTCGCTACCTTTACCTTTGTTTTGGGTGTTAACCCCATATCTAATAAACGGCGACGCAATTCTCCTTCACCACCAACACTTTTAATAATTCCACTTTGTCCTATTGCCAACTCATCTAATCCTATCATGCATGCCACTCCTTTATACTTATATCTAGCACATTAATGTTACATCTAACTAACTTATAAGTCAATACAAGTTAGACAACAAGAACCCTTACTATCATAAATAAACAAACTATGAGCGTGATGAAACAAGAAAAGAATAGTGATAAATATTTTTAGTACAAAAAAAGAGGCATACGCCTCTAAGTAATGCACAAATTTAATAAGCTTTAACGATCAAAGGCAGGATTTAATTGATAGTAATTTTGCTCATTAAGTTTCCCTTTCACAAATTCCAAAGCTTCGCCAAAACGTTGGTAATGCACAATTTCACGCTCACGCAAAAAGCGAATTACCTTTTTTACATCTTCGTTATCAACTAAACGTAAGATGTTATCATAAGTGGTGCGTGCTTTTTGTTCAGCCGCCATATCTTCCGTTAAATCGGTAATAGGATCCCCTTTTGATTGAAAATATTGTACGTTAAAAGGAACACCACTTGCCGATTGTGGATAGATACCTAATGTATGATCCACAAAGTAAGCGTCCATTCCTGCTGCCTTTAATTCAGCCACACTAAGTCCCTTTGTTAACTGATATAAAATAGCAGAAATAATCTCGACATGTGCTAATTC
>SAAR01000388.1 GCA_009916335.1 Erysipelotrichia bacterium
CTTTCAGCAAAATTGTTTCTTTGTGGTTTGTAGCTTTTTGAGTAAGCTCAACATATTGTGCTTCAATAATGTTGAACTTACATGTAGCGGTTTCAAATATCATTGTGACTCCTTTATAGTTTTAATAAAGGAATAGTAAGCTCATTTTTGAAAAGAATAAAGGCACTTTAAAAATGAATTTCGTGCTACAAAAGGCTTTAAAATACCGATGATATAGCTATTTTATCGTTTTATTGATTTTTTTCCAGATTCAACAGTTCAACAATAAATTTTGTTAATTCTCTCCTTTTTGTTATCATTACTCTTTCACTAATTGATACGCGGTTGTACCGTTCTGGACAAAAATTCTCTTTTTCATTGTCTAATAATTTATCATTTTCAAGATAAAATCGTGTCAGCATGTAATCTACTGCATAAAAAGCTTTTGTATACTTTTTAATACCATAAACATGCATAATAAAATAACAAAGTACACATTGGAAACTTTCAATAACAATAGATCTTCTCTCAAATGTTGTTTGTATCTTTTCAAAATGTGAAATAAATTTTTTTCTTGATTCATCAATAAACTGTTCTCTATAACTTTTCTTACCAACAGGAACATTTATATTCTGTGTTCTGTAGTGCTTCGTCATGTCACACATTGATATAATTCGATCTTCACCAGTAGGAAAATCATTAATAATTTCATTCATAGTATGTGATAATTCGAGTGGATTCAACTCTAGATAAATTATTCCTTGTGATAAGACAGCCAACAAAGGGCGATCTGTGCGACTCCTGTATATAGGCTTTCGTTTGAAAAAGCTATTAAAATCTGCATTTTTCATGCAATCTATCTTTTTTGAATAATCCCCTGCCGCTTCTTCTTGATACTTTTCAATATATTTTGACTTCTTTTGTTCCATGCGAATAGCAATATCATACTCACAATATTCAATAACATCCACGCCATATTTTTTGAACATTTCATTAGCATATTCTTCTAAATTCTCAAATTTGCCATTCTCTTTTATCCTTTTTTCAAAAGACTCTATGCAACAAAGATTACGATTTATAGTTACTTGCCTAAATCTTGATCCATTATTATTTTCTGTTGTGAGTTTTAAGTCAGCTGAGGCATTCTTATCAATTAGCAAAAATTCCCACAATAAATTATTCAATATGTTCAATTTATCGTCATTTGTGAAGATTCTTGAAATATACTTTTTGATAAAAAGTAAAAGTTCTTCTTGATAATTTTCTGCTAAATCTATTTCCATTGAATCAAATTTATGCTGGATATCAGCAGTAGTCTTTAATTTATTCGATTTTTTTTTTGATTTTTTTTCTGTTTTATCATTTTGCATTAATACCCCTATAATAGTAAATTAAGATTTTAATTTACTACTCAAAGGAGGACTTTACAATCACATACTTATCACTAAAATAACTTTTTCTCCAAATTTCGTACAGCATTTGTACCAATATCAGGACTTAATTTAGCATACCTCATTGTTTGAGTAATATCTTTATGCCCCATAAGGTCTTTTATTGTGTAAATAGGAACGCCATCTATTGCTAACCAACTTGCGAAAGTATGGCGTAATGTATGAAAGACAACTCTATGTTTTGAGTCTGCAACATCTAATCCAACATTAAATAATTTGTTTGCAACTCTTGAAAATAGGTCGGGGACATCTAGTAATTTTGTCTTAAATTCCGTTTGAAATATATAATCATTCGGCTTTCCTTGAGGCATAGCTAATAGATATTTCTGAATAGTTTCCACCATATTTATTTTTCTACTAGTTCCATTTTTAGTTTCTGGCAATGTGATGAATCCATGTGTATAGTCAATATCTTTAAATTGTATTGACAAGATTTCACCAGCCCTTGCACCCGTCAACAAAGCAATTAATGCCATTAAGTAAGTTCTATAACTTCTTTTTTCCAAATGGTCTAAAAGAAGTTTTGCTTCTTCTCTTGTTAAAAATCGCTCGCGGTTATTGTTGATATTTCGCTTATTTCTGCGCATGATTGAAACGGTATCATTTCTATCTAAACTAGCAGGATTGTATTTACACTTTTCATTATATTTTGCCAAGTTAAACATCGCGGATATAGTTTGTCTTGAACGATCAACTGTACCAGGAGTAAGCCCTCTTGATAGCATTGCTTTCACAATAACTTCAATATCTTGTTTGGAAATAGTATCTAATGCTTTATGTCCAATATAAGGCTTTATATGATCTTCATAGCGTTGCTCACTACCTCGTTTGTCTTTATAGCTCAACTTGCTATTTTCAATAAAATCATTTGCTATTTCATCAAAAGTGACTGGGCGTTCAATCTTTGGTTTGATTGTTTCGCCATGCTTGATTTGAATAATTCTTTCACTTCGTAATTGCTTGCTGTATTGTGGAGTTATCCCATCTGATTTTTTGCCAACTTTTTCCCAAATCAACTTTCCAAACTGGTCTTTATATGAAATATAATACGTTAATATTCCCTTGGTATCAACCCTTTTATAAATTCCTTCTGCAATTCTCTCTCGTTTAATTGACACCTGATTACCCCTAGAATTCAATTTATATATTTATATAAATGGGGTTATTTATCTATTTAATGGATTTAGATGCCAAATATCTTCATTAAGACATTAAGATGTTAAGACGCTATCAATAAACTTGTTGTCTACTATGTAATGCTCTTATATAATTAAAATTGATTTATTATTGATTATTGTCATTTTATTTTGAGTAGTCCTACGTCTTAATGTCTTAACATCTTAACGAAGAGGTATTTTGATATAGGTTTGGAAAATATTTTGTTATCAGGAGGTTAGCACGAGGAGATTATGCAATACAATCAATCTCACGCAAAATACGTCTTTATCGAGGTTTGGAATAATTTGATTAAGATAACAGCCACGCGCCTGGAACGCGTGTGTGGGGCAACTCACCGAGGGTTCGAATCCCTTCCTCTCTGCCATTCTTTTTCAAAACCACCACAAAATAGGCATTCTCTTCAC
>SAAR01000389.1 GCA_009916335.1 Erysipelotrichia bacterium
AGATAGTCGCTATCTCCAAATAAATTCATCTTCAATACCTCGTTAGCTTATTTTTAATCTATTATACCTCTTTTCATACGTTTTTAGAGGTGCCCTAAAGATTTGATTATGAAAATAATTTGTCGTATAATAAATTTTGAGAGAAATATTTTAATGTTTTAGTTTAAATTTTATTTGGGAAATTAAATTGCTTTATCGATACTTTTAGAAAATTAATAATCTTGAAAGATTTTTGTGGTAAGTGTTTCAAAATGTATTTTGATAAAGTAATCTGAAAAGCTCGTTTAATCTATTTAAACTTTTTTTTAGTAAAGGGTCATTTTTTTAATTAAACTTTATTATGACTTTAGACATAATTTATCATGGGGGTTATTTATGATACAGAATCGATCATTTAGAGACTACATAGCAAGTCGATTTCATAGTGAGTTGTTTGAAGTTGTGAGTAAATATATCACTATTTTTTCAAATGAATTGAAATTACAGCTATGGCAACAATCAATTGCGCAATTTGAGGACTTAGGTTTATCAAAATTGAATGTTTTATTCGTCTATGTGGATGATCAGCCTAAGATGAAAATTTGTTTTGATGTTGTGGTAGACGCTGAAATTATTGATCAACAATCTCCTAATCATTATAGCGAACCTAATGTGTATCATTTGTGGCTTAAACTAGGTTGTTTTGGGGATTTAGATTGTGACTTGGATGATTTTCAGGTTTTAAGTATCAAAATTTATGATAGAAATACAGACCATGAAAATTCATTATCCGACGAACTGATCCCTTATATTTGTACTGAGGGACTAGATAAAGTAGCATTGGATTTTGTCGCGAGGTATTACCCAGAGGCGTTAGAAAAGCCAATGCCTATAGATCCTTATGAGTTAGCACATAGAATGTCTTTGGAGGTGAAGCAAAGAGATATTTCCAAAGATTGTTCCATTTTTGGACAAATCTTTTTTCAAGATTCTGAGGGCATATTTTATGATCGTCAAAAGGATAAAATGGTAGTGGAGACGGTCAAGGCAAAAACTATTTTTGTTGATCTGAGAGCTTACTTTTTACGGAATTTAGGATCAGTTAATAACACAATTGTGCATGAATGTGTGCACTGGGACAAGCATAGAAAAGCAATTAAACTAGAAAATTTCTATGATAATGATGCGACGAAAATTGTCTGTACCGTGACGGGAAGTGTAGCCGGTAAACAAAAAGAGGCTATTGAGTGGATAGAATGGCAGGCAAACAAATTAGCGCCTAGGATTCAAATGCCATTTATCATGTTTCAACTCAAAGCCCAAGAGTTAATTGAAAAATATAAGATAGAGTTGCAATCATCTGAGCTTGTGGATGTTTTGGAGCCGGTGATTAATGAGCTTGCCGATTTTTTTGAGGTATCACGATTAGCTGCGAAAATTCGTATGATTGATACTGGTTATTATGAGGCGCGCAATGTTTTTATCTATATTGACGGAAAATACATCAGACCTTATACTTACACGAAAGATGCGATTGGTGAAAATCAGACGTTTTGTATAGATTTGGCAGATGCTTTAACGGAAAGTGTGGTGTCATCAGGTTTTAAAGAAAGATTGCAGACAGGTGATTATCTTTATATTGAGTCGCATTTTTGCCTAAACGATCCTAAGTATATTGAAGATAATCAACTGACAGAGTATGCCCGTCTACATTTGGACGAGTGTTGTCTGATATTTGATTTGAAAATCAGTGCCGATAATCAATATGATGAAAACTATCATTTTTTGTGTTTTCTAAATCGAGATATGGCATCCAATGTTATTTTTGAAGCCCGTTTTTCAGACTGTGACACTCTAAATCATGCTGAAAAGCTTGCTGATTATCACGCTGAGGTTTTAAAAGTGGCGCAAAGTTTACCGATGACGTTTTCAGGTGCGCTTGATCAGTTGATAGAATGGTCAGATATGACGATTGAAGCATTAGCAGAAGCCTCCGAAATCAGCGAGAAAACCATTCAACGATTGAGATATAATGAGCCTGATAATGTCTCAATAGAAAGTGTGGTGCAGCTGTGCATCGGGATGCAATTAGAACCAATGCTGAGTGATTATCTTTTAAAAGCCTCTGGAAAATCCCTCATGATGACAGCGCAACATACCATGTACTATTTTTTGTTACATAGCTATTATACACATTCTATTTATGAGTGTAATGAGATGTTGGCAGATCAAAACCTTAAATTATTAGGTAGAAAAAACAGAGGAATTGAGGCGGTTATTTAATTTTATTGGAACATTGGATGTTTGAGGTCAAAAGTGAGTAAAGACTAGATTAAGAGAGACGATTCTTTTAATTAGCTTTTTTTTTGCTTAATTTGTATTGAAAATCGGACATTCGATGTCCTGTTAAGTTAGTCAAGCGTGAAGTAAAATGAGACTATAAGGAAATAAATGATACTTATTTTGAACAGCGATTAATTGAAGTGCACAAGTTAACCGCTATGGCTAAAAGGATTAAAGTAAAATTAAGCATAGGAGACTGACTGATGACTAAGACAACAAAAGAATATTTGAAACAGATTGAAAACATGAATCGCTATATTGAGCAACTGTTGAGTGAAGTTGAGGAATTGAGAGCGTTGTCTCAATCGTTATCAGGTACTCAATTCGGTGAACGCATTACGGGTGGTAACAAGAATAATGAGGCAGCGTTTGTCAACTATATCCTCAAAATCAATGAGCTAGAAACAAAAATAAATCAAGAAATTGATAAATTTATAGATTTGAAAACCACAATTATCAAGGCAATTGACGAATTAGATGATTTAGAGGAACGAATGGTGTTACGTGCAAGGTATATCAGCGGAAGAAGTTGGGATGATATTTATGACCAATTAAATCGGTCAAGAAGTGCTGCGCACCGTGTTCATGCGTCTGCTTTAGCAAATTTAAAAGTCCCAACAAAAGTTGAGAACAAACGGGACTAATTGGGACGGCATGAGACTATAGGTAGTGCTATAATGGTAATG
>SAAR01000046.1 GCA_009916335.1 Erysipelotrichia bacterium
TGACAGCTGTAATTTCATCTATTATTGATGCATCCTCTCTCTCTAACAATGTATGACTTAATCTTTCCAGTTCCTTTTTATCGTCATCAGAAATATCTGTATACTTAGGAAAGGTCAATGCCTCAACATCATATCTTTGTAATTTCAATAACCCTGCACCGTATCTTTTACCACGCATCTCCAACTGATAATATGTGTAATAACTGTTTAGCAAAGCGAAAAATATCCACTTGTCAACTTTAGGCTTAATAACATAAAAGTTGTCACGCGCAAGAACTCCAGTTTCATTCATAACAAACTTCATGTCATTGCGTACAAAATAACTAAAGAGTATTCCTTCACTGCAGATTTCACGCAATTCGTACCATCTATCACTACTATTTACTTTCATGTAAAGAGTCTTTGGTTTTTGCTCCTTGACGATTTTATTCTTCCAAAACTCTAAATACTCCAATACCTCTGCAGGAGCTTCGTCATCAATTGGGAAAAACAATCTGTCAAGACGTGCATTTACGGTAGTATAACCCTCAATACTCTTTGGGGAAGAAACGATAGGTCTAAAACACGCATCTTCTGCACAAAGAAAATCTGGATTGATGTACATTTCATTGCATCCCGTTGTCAACCCTCTTTTTATTGTTGCAAATTCAGAAAAAGGCTGCGTAAACAGGCTAATTTCCTTTTTATCCGATAATGAAATCTCGACTAATTTACCATCTTTAGACTCCAAATATTCTTCAGTTGTCCTCTTGTCGAATACACCTTTTACAAGTTTCAGTATAACAACTTCAACAAGGGCTTCTCGTTCAAACACATCACCGTAAATATGAATCTGTCTTTCCAATCCGCACTGTGAAAGCATCAACTTCTGAAAATCTACTCCACTTCTTGCATTCATCCAACTACTCGGAAAAATAACAATTAGCTGACCTCCATCCTTCAATAAATTGATAGCCTTCATAATAAAATACATATACATATTTGCTGTACTTGGAAGTCCAGAAAAAATGGAATTCGAACGAAGTGTTTCTTTTGTTATTCCAAACGGTTCAAGTTCATCTATCTTTTCTTGGCGTATATATGGTGGATTCATTATTATTCCATCATATTCATTTTTCTCCTCGTACTTAAGAAAATCTCCGTTAATCAAATGATACTGATTATACTTCTTTTTTGTCTCTTCAAATAGAGTTGTATCCATTTCACAAGCAGTAACATTCGAATATTCACTTAACGCAAGGGCATCCAAAAAAGAGCCTGCACCATAGCAAGGGTCCATGATTTCTGCTTCTTTTGACAAATCAAACAAGGAGACCATATATTGGGCAACATTGCCCTTTGTAAATACCTGACCCAAATCAGCCATATCCTTGTTTCTCCTATTCAATAGCACTTTTTCCGCTTTTAACCCACGCATCCAATTCAGAAAACTTAAACTTCCACTTTTTACCGATTTTGTGGGCTGGAATGCCTGTATCTTTTTTTATCCAATCTCTAACTGTAATTGGCTTAATTCCTAAATATTCTGCTGCTTCATCTATGCCTATCCATTTATCATTCATTATCTCATTCACTATTGTCACCTCATCAACTTTTAATGGATATAAAATACCTTTTACATTCTATCACAAAAACGCTCTATTTTCAACAGGTTATATGATGTTTCTTTATGTTTGATGATGTTTCTTATGTTATTTTATATAAAGCAATAACCAACCTATCCACTCAACCTATCGCAAAATCATCTTGTCCACTCAACTCTGCCCATTTTCAACCTGTCAACTCAACCCTTGCTTTTGCCTGGCAGCAAGCACCAAGAAACGAAAAAATCCGAGAGCCGGAAAAGAACTCCCAACTCTCGGAAACGTCTTGTTTTCAAGCCTTTTTCCGTATTTACTTCTGTACATTTGACATCAATACCACGCACTCCACATGAAAACTATTTGGAAACATATCGCATGGTTGTACCTTACAACACACATACCCTTGTTCAACTAAATACTTTAAATCTCTCGCCAAAGTGGCAGGGTTGCAAGAAACATATACTATGCGTTTTGGATTCATGACACAAATGCTATCTAAAGTAAGTTGATCACAGCCTTTCCTAGGTGGATCTACTAACACAACATCTACTTCACATTGCTCTTTCGCTAATTTGTTCGCATAACTAGCGGCATCACTACAAACAAACTCCACATTATGAATACCATTCATTTTTGCATTCTGTTTGGCATTTGCAATCGCCGCATCAACAATTTCAATCCCTATCACTTGTTTTGCTTTGCGTGCTAAAAACAGTGAAATTGTGCCTACTCCACAATATAAATCAATGACTCTATCTTGCGTATCGATATTCGCAAACGATAAAGCTGTTTCATACAATACTTTCGTTTGTATTGGATTTACTTGATAAAACGATTTAGAGACAATCATAAATTGCAAATCATCAAGACTATCAACGATTGTTTCTTTGCCATATAAAAGATGTTCTTCATCCCCTAAGATAACATTATCTTTTCTTTGATTTACATTTAATACCACACTTTTAATCTGTGGAAAAGCATTCACTAAAGATTCTACAAGTAAAGATAAACCTTTGATTTCACTTTGTTTTGCAATGAACACAACCATCACTTCATCACTATAAAAGGCATGTTTAATTAACAGATGGCGAAACACATCATCAAACGTATGCACCTGTAAAAAGTTGCGTGTTGCATTCATGATTTCATTAATCAAATCACTTTGAATGGCACATCTTTTCATATCGATAATATCATTTGAATGGATACGATAAAACCCCATCGCGACATTTCCATGATCTAAACGCATTGGAAATTGTGCTTTATTACGATAAGCTTGTAGCTCTTTACTCGCTAATGTGTCTAATACCTCTACCTCTAATCCACCAATATTGCGAAGATTATTTTGCACTAATTGCTTTTTAAAACGCAACTGTTCCTCATAACTCATATGCTGTAACTGACAACCTCCACACTTTCCATAATATTCACAAAAAGGTTGTACTCTTGCTTTTGATGGTTTTAAAATTTCTGTACATTTCCCATAGCCATAACGTTTATTTAATTTTGTAATCACAAACGCTATTTCTTCACCAACAATGACGTTTTTAACAAAGAAAGTAAACTCATTTGCTTTAACAATACCTAATCCCTCATGTGTATAATCCACACATACGCCGATCAATCGCTCATTCTTCTTCATAATACCTCCACTCAAACCTTACTCAAAAAAAGGGCAAACGCCCTTTTGTTATTGTCCTTCACTTACCGCAGGAGCTTCACTTCTCACTTGGTTTGTTACTTCTTCATTTCTAGCTGTTGTAGGCCAATCTGTTCCCATTTCTTCTTCCGATGCATTCTTATGTTTTACACACCAAATCTGTGCAACACCAGCATTTTTTTCATCAGGAATTAAATTGTATACATTTATTTCTAAATCATACATCTTTACCTTTGCACTATTAGTAAAATAAGTTTCTACAGGAAGTAATTCATTTACTTTCGCATAAACATCATTAGCGATTGCCTCAATTGATGCAGCGTCTAAACCATCGTTTGTATCAATACTAATACGCAAAGTAGCACTAATTAAATTCACTTCTACTTTATCCACATTATCATAAGTTAGTGATTTTTTTAAGCTATCTACTTCACTTGTCTTAATTGCTGGATTGAGTTGTTTATCAAAGCGACTACCAACAACAGGCTCCCCTTGTTTTTCCATAGAAGTCAACAAAATAATCGCTAATATAATAACAGGTACTGCAATAATGACAACAGTAACACGCAAAATCCAATTCGGTCTTTTATTTTTCTTTACTTCTTTTTTGATTACAGTTTCCTGTTCACTTTGTTTTCTAAACGGTTTTATTGCCATAACTTCAACTCCCTATCTATTATAATACTAGATTTTAGATAAAAATACTATCTTTTCTTTAATTCTTCCACAATCATTTTGTTTGTCATCGCTGGATTTGCTTGCCCTTTACTCATTTTCATCACTTGTCCAACTAAGAAACCAACTGCTCGATCTTTCCCATTCTTATAATCTTCAATGGATTGTGGATTAGCATCTAATACTTGTGTTACCATGGATAAAATAGCATCTGTATCGCTCATCTGTTTCATCCCTTTTTCTTCCACTATTTTTTTAGGGTCTTTTCCTTGCATCATTTCTTCAAACACAATTTTTGCTTGTTTTCCAGAAATTTCCTGTTTCTTAATCATTGCAATCATCTGTGCTAGATGTTGTGGTATTAAAGGATTATCCTGCATCTTAATATTATTTTTATTTAGATAAGCAACCATTTCCACCATTACCCAGTTAGCAACCATTTTATATTCTTTACTAAAAGCAACTACCTGATCAAAGAAATCACTCAATTCTTTACTTTCTACTAATTGTGTTGCATCACTTTCACTTAACCCATACTCCTCAACATATTTAGCTTTACGCTGTTCTGGTAACTCAGGTAGTGTATCTACAATTTCTTGAATCCAAGCATCTTCTAAGCGAATTGGAAAAATATTAGGTTCAGGAAAATATTTATAATCGACAGAACCTTCCTTCATACGCATCAATACTGTTGTTCTGCTCGCTTCATCATAACGTCTTGTCGCCTGTTCTACCTTACCACCTGCTAATAAAATCTCACTTTGTCTTTCAATTTCATAATCAATTGCTTTTTGCACATTGCTAATGGAATTTAAGTTTTTAATCTCTGCCTTTGTGCCAAATGTTTCACTACCTTGAGGGCGAAGTGAAATATTCACATCACAACGCATACTTCCCTCTTCCATTTTCACATCACTTACACCTAGGTAAAATAAAATATTTCTAATTTTTTCTACATAAGCTGCTGCTTCTTTTCCATTACGCATATCTGGCTCGCTGACAATTTCAACAAGTGGTGTACCTGCACGATTAAAGTCAAGTAGAGAACCATTGTAAGTATGAAATTGTTTCGCTGTATCTTCTTCCATATGAATACGATTAATACGCACTTTTTTGCTACCTTCATCGGTATCAATCATCACATACCCATTACTACCAATGGGATAAAATTGTTGTGTAATCTGAAATCCTTTTGGCAAATCTGAATAGTAATAATTCTTACGATCAAACTTTACTAATGGATCAATATCACAATGCATCGCACTACATGCACGAATCGAACATGCAACTGCTTCTTTATTTAATGCTGGCAATACCCCAGGCATACCTAAATCCACTTCATTTGTACATGTGTTGACTTCTTGGGCAAAGGCTACTGGTGCACCAGAGAACATTTTTGTTTTCGTTTTTAATTCACAGTGGATTTCAATTCCAATTACTACTTCAAATGCCATTATTTCTTACCTCCCACTGTTACATCTTTTAACCCTGTAATTTCTTCCATCGCTTTTGCGACATTAAACATTTCTTTTTCTTCAAAAGGTCTTGCCAAAATGTTAATACCAAAAGGCAATCCATCAATGAAAGCTGCTGGTAATGTTAATGATGGATACCCACTAAAGTTCGCTAATAACATATGATTTTCTGCCACTAAGTAAGTATTGCTTAAGTTTTCACCAAAAGAGTCTTGAGGATAAGGAGCTAATGTTCCAGCTGCACTAGCAACTAATACATCATACGTCGCTAATTTCTCTTTCACACTTTCCACAATCTTTCTTCTTACTTTCTGTGCTTTACGGAACAACTTTTCCTGATTTTCTACAAACAATGAATAGGAACCAATCACAAAACGCTTTCTTACATCTCCACTAAATCCTTTGGTACGCGAATTAATCATAATCTGTGTTAAATCTTCACCATCTTCACGCACACCAAAACGGATACCATCTAAATTGGAATGGTTCGCAGTGGCTTCTGCATTAGAAATAACATAATAAGTCGGTAATAACACATTCATTATATCCTCATTAAAACAAACTTCCTCGACACATGCCCCTTTTGCTTTTAACGCTTCCATAATTTGATTAAAGTGTGCTACGATTCTTTTATCTTGTACGCTATCCATGACATTTTTAATGATACCGATTTTCTTACCTTTTACATCACTATTTAATAACTGTGAATATTTTTCTACCTCTTGTTGAGCAGAAGTCATATCTTGATCATCTCTGCCTGCCAACACTTCTAGTGCATAGCAAGCATCTTCAATATTCGTTGTGAAATAACCTACATGATCTAAACTAGATGCATAAGGAATAATTCCATAACGAGAAATACGTCCATAAGTAGGTTTTACACCAACCACACCACAATAACTTGCAGGTTTACGCACTGAATCCCCTGTATCTGTCCCAATCGCAAAAGGAACAATGCCTTCAGCAACCAAAGCGGCACTTCCTCCACTACTTCCTCCAGAAATACGATCCACATCCCATGGATTATTTACTTTTCCTGTGTATGCATTTAAATTAGTACCACCCATTCCTAATTCATCCATACTTGCTTTCGCAATCGTAATGGCTCCAGCAGCTTTTAACTTTTTAACAATCGTTGCATCATAAATAGGAATATAGTTATCTAAAATTTTAGAAGATGCTGTTGTACGAATCCCTTTCGTATTCACGTTATCTTTTAAAACGATAGGTGTTCCATAAAATAAATTATCTTTATCTTTTCCATCTAATGTTTGTAATTGTTCTTCTATATCACAAAAAGTAACCACCGCATTTAATTTATCCTGTGATTTTTTCGCATTTTCTAATACTTCTTTACAAAAACTAGCATGTTCTTGTTCATGACAATCTTTTAAATTCATTATTTCACCACCTTAGGCACAACAATCTGTCCATTTTGTTTTTTAGGTGCATTTAACAATGCTTCTTCTTGTGAGATTTGATTACTAACAACATCTTCACGCAAATAGCTTGTCGCATCTTCAAATGGATACACCATTGGCTCTACCCCTTCTGTATCAATTTTATCTAATAATTCCATCTGTTTTGTCAACGTTTTAAAATCTTCCTGTAATTCACTTACTTCTTCATCACTTAAATCAAACATAATTTGATTTGCTAATTTTTTAAAATATTCTTTACTGTATTCTTCCATCATTACACTCCTCACCTTTTAATACATGATGATACTTACATCTTTACTGCCTCGTTTTCTTTGCATCATCGCAAAAGTGTCTGTATTCGCATTCACTTTTACACTAATCGCAAAACTATCAGAGCTAAAATTAGATAATAATTCACTCGCATATTGAACTAACGCTTCATTTTGTATGTATGTTTTTCCTTGTGTTGTAATCACAATTTGTAATTCATACATCTGCTTATCCACAAAAAAGCCTTTCGCAATGATCGCAATGTCATTAGGCAAGAATTTGAATAAAGCATTTTTCATCGAAGTAAATTGCGATGCTACTTGTGCATCTAAATCATTCGCTTCCTCACTAGGTAAAATGACCCATTGTTCATCAACTGTTTTGAAACTATCAATACTACTTTTTCCTTGTCCTACCGCAAAAAAAGTACCTGGTAAATTTTTATCACCTGTGCCATTTTTATATAAAGCAATCATAATGGGTGTATTGCTACTTACCTCAGGCATATCTTTGACAAAAGTCAAAAGGTTTCGTCCAGCTTCTTCGCCAATTGTCTTTAATTGTTCATCTGCAATCGTATGCTTATTACCTTCACTATCCACCACAATAGAATCTAAGATGATGGCAAAGGCAACCCCTTCTATTTCAGCGTCTTCATCTAAACTTTTCACAAAGTCATATTCAAACACATCACAAATAGGAACCGTCTCACTTCCTACTGTAATGGATTGTGAATTGCTAATAGGTAATTGACTGTCTTTTTCAGGATTTAAGCCAAAAGGATTATCACCGCTTTTTCTTTTTAAAATCCCCTCAGAATTATAGGTTCCTACACTATTTTCCCTAGTTAGCAATTGACCTTCTTGTAAATAGTAATTTGATGTATTAAAATATTCGCTTGCATATCTTTGCAAACCCTTCCCTGCTGCTTCAATATCATAAGCACCCTTATTATAAGTAATATGCACTTGTGTCATATCGCTTGCATGAAAAGGAATAGCAATACGATACGCATCATCATTAATCGCCTTTGTAGCGATGGTCGCATCTTTACTTTCCTTTTTTGAGTTACAACCACTCATTAGTAAAACAGATGCACAAACAACACTTGATAAAATTATTCGATTAAATTTTTTCATGTTTTTCAACCTCTTCAATAAATGCATCTTCATCCATTAGTGCAATCTGTAATGTATTTGCCTTTTCTAGCTTGGAACCTGCATTTTCACCATAGATTACTAAATCCGTCTTTTTAGACACACTGCCTGAAACATTGGCTCCTAGTTTTTCTAAAATTGCTTTTGCTTCATTTCGTGTAATTCTCGCCAATGTTCCCGTTAACACAACAGTCTTATTGCTAAATAGTGAATCTACCGTTTCTATTTTATCACTTTCCATGCGTAAACCAAAGTCCTTCAGCTTAAAAATCAATTTTTTATTTTTATCCAATGCAAAGAAATCATAAATAGAATGTGCAGAGATGGTTCCAATATCTTTAATTTGTGCGAAATCATCGACACTAGCTGCCATGATTTCATCCATTGTTTGAAAATGAGTCGCTATAATTTTAGCTGCTTTCTTACCAATTTGACGAATCCCTAAACCATATAATAAATCTTCTAATGGATTTAACTTACTATTTTCAATTGCTGTACATAGGTTTTGATAACTCGTTTCTTTAAACCCTTCATAAGATAAAATTTCATCTCGATGCTCTTTTAATGTATAAATATCCTCGACACTATCCAACAAGCCTTTCTTATAGAAAAACTCTACTTTTTTATCCCCTAATCCATCTATATTCATCGCATCCCTAGATGCAAAATGAATCATACTTTCGACAACCCTTGCCTCACAATCAGGATTGATACAATAATGAGCTGCTTCTTCCTCATAGCGAACAAGCTTTTCTTTACAGATAGGACAATATTGGGGAAATTCATACGGACGTGAGTTTTTATCTCGTCTTTCAACCAACGGGCGAACAACCTCAGGAATGATATCGCCTGCTTTTCTAACAACGACAAAATCATGAATGCGAATATCTTTATTTTTGATGTAATCTTCATTATGTAATTGAGCAGCACTTACTTTTGTCCCTGCCACTCTTACACTTTCCAATACTGCATTCGGTGTTATTTTACCTGTTCTACCTACACTTAAAGTAATATCGCTTAAACGTGTAATCACTTCTTCGGCAGGAAATTTATAAGCAATTGCCCACTTAGGTGTTTTAATGGTATTCCCTAATCGTTTTTGAGCGGCTAAATCATTTACCTTAACAACCATACCATCTATTTCATAAGGTAAACTTTTACGCCTTTCACTAATCTTTAAGATGTAATCCCAAACTTCTTTCATCGTTGCAAATCGTTTTGTATTATCATTCACTTTAAAACCATTTTCAGTCAAAAAGGATAATGCTTGATAGTGTGTATCTACATTTTCTACATCGACAACTAAATGATACCAAAAGGCATCTAACTTTCGTTTTGCGACAACACTTGTATCTAATTGTCGAATTGTTCCTGCGGCTGCATTGCGTGGATTAGCAAACAACTCTTCATTATTTTTAGCCTTTTCTTCGTTGATGCGTTCAAAACTTTGCTTAGGCATGAACACTTCACCACGCACTTCTAACTCATCTTGGTAGGCAATCTCCATCGGGATACTTTGAATCGTACGGATGTTTTCACTCACATCTTCTCCTTCACTTCCATCTCCTCTTGTAACTGCTTGTACAAAACGACCTTGATTGTAATGCAAAGACATCGCTAATCCGTCAATTTTCAATTCCACAACATACTCTACCTTACCCACTTCTTTGCGAACACGTTCATCGAAAGCCATTAAATCTTCATAATTATAAGCATTTCCTAAACTGAGCATACTTCGTTTATGAACAATCTTAGTAAAGCCATCTAACACTTTTCCACCCACTCTTTGACTAGGTGAGTTTGGATCGTAATATTGAGGAAAACTCTCTTCCAACTCCATTAATTCTTGCATATATCGATCATATTCTTGATCACTAACACTTGGTTTATCCAAAACATAATACTCATGACTTAAACGATTCAAAATATTTCTAAGTTCTAATATTCTTGCTTGACTCATTTATTTCCTCCTATGTTCATTTATTTTTTATGGATTGATGGGTGTGTAGCAGACAGCTTTCTAATCCCATATTTTTTATCAAAAGCAATTTGTGCCACACCGTCCTTAATCGAAATAATGACACCCTCACCAAAGATGGTATGTTCAATCAAATCACCTTTCTTAAGTTTTCCTTTTGTCCCTGTATTCGTGCTAACAAAACTTTTTCTTGTCGCTATGCTATCATCTCCACGATTATAACGATATTCTTGTTTTTGATAAGAAGGAGCATCACTTGTATGAATAATGACATCTTCATCTATTTCCTTTACAAAACGAGAAGTGCTTTTCATCTTCTGTAAAACAAAACTAAACCCTTGTGAACTTGTTAAATAAAGTTTTTTTCTTGCTCTAGTAAATGCCACATATGCTAAACGGCGTTCTTCCTCCAACGCATGTTTACCCCCTTCGTTAATACTTCGCTCATTAGGGAAAACACCTTCGCTTAATTCATATACAAAGACATAATCAAATTCTAATCCTTTAGCAGAGTGAATACTCATCAGCTGTACAAAATCTAGTTTTTGTCCCTCGTTTTGCTCTTCGTTTTCAACATCTGTATACAAAGAAATCATCTGTAAATACTCATCTAAGTTTCCTTCTGGTTCATTTTCTTCATAGTGTTCAATATCACCAATCAACTCATTCAAGTTCTCAATACGTTCCTCTCCATGTGCATCTTCTAAACTTTTTAAATAACCACTTTCCTCTAACAACCTTTTCAATAAAATGGATACCGATAAATCATTCACTTGTTTACGATAAGTTTCAATCAATGCCACAAACTTATCAATTTCACTTTGTGCTTTTCCTTTGGCAATGGCATGTTCTTGTAAAATCGTATAATAATCCTTTTGATAAGTGCTTGCTAAAAGTTCAAGGTTTTCCATTGCTTTTGTCCCAACCCCACGCTTTGGCACATTAATCACACGACGGATTGCCAATTCATTTGCTTGATTATCCGCTAATAATAAACGCAAATAAGAAATTGCATCTTTAATTTCAGCACGTTCAAAGAACTTAATTCCCCCATAGATTCGATAGGGAATTTGATAATCCAGTAAACTCTTTTCTAAGTTTCTCGATAAATAATTAGAGCGATATAAAACAGCAATATCACGATACAGAACACCTTCTTTATGTAAGGTGCGAATCTTCTTAATAATCCAGCGTGCCTCTTCACTCTCATCACCACAACGATAATGTTCAATTTTCCCCTCATCATTATTATTGGTGAATAAATCTTTATCAATACGATATGTATTATTTTTAATCAATGCATTTGCCCCTTGCAAAATAGAAGGGGTACTACGATAATTTTCATTTAACACGATACTTTGACAATTTTTAAAATCTTTTTCTAAATTCATAATAATGTCAACACTTGCACCACGCCATGTATAAATCGTTTGATCAGGATCACCAACAACACATAAACATGTATCTTCTTTAACTAAATTTTTGATAATTCCATATTGGATTTTATCAACATCTTGAAACTCATCTACATGAATATAATCATAGCGATTTTGCCATTTTTCTCTAATTGTCGCATCTTCATTAAACATCTTATAAACAAAAAGCAGTAAATCATCAAAATCCAAAGCATACATTTCTTTTAATTTATTGTCATACAACGCATAAATTTCAGCCTTGATCACATCGTTTGTGAATTTATTAGCCATTGCTTTTGCCTCTTCAGGTGCCACAAGTTCACATTTACAATTTGAAATATAGCTTAATGATTGATTCAAACTTATATCTTTAAGATTAATATCAAGTTGTTTATAAATTTGTTTTAAGATTGATTTTTGATCATCACTATCAAGGATCGTAAAGTTTTTTGGATAGTTAAAATAACGTATATCCTCTCTTAAAATACGAACACACAAGGAGTGAATTGTAGAGATGTTTACCCCTGTATTAACACATTCTAGCATTGCTGAAATACGCTGTTTCATTTCATTTGCCGCTTTATTAGTAAACGTTATCGCCAAGATACGATAAGGTCTAACATTTTTATTCTGAATCAAATACGCAATTCTAGCCGTAATCACTCTTGTTTTTCCACTTCCAGCACCTGCCACAATACGAATATGTGTATCACATGAAGTGACTGCCTCTTTTTGTTTTATATTTAATGTATCTAATTGCATTTTATTTCCACCTCATCTGTAACATTATACTACAAGAAAGTATTTTTCTAAAGAAAATCATGTGCTTAATCAAAAAAGAAAAATAGCAAAGCAAAACAAGAATAGCATATAAAGAAATGTCATTATTCACATTACTATATAGATATGAAATCTTTATCGTCCTAACATATTGCTGTTCTACATAGTATAGCAATATGTTTTATTACACTATTTCGCACAATTTATTTTGAAGAAAGATAATAAATATTATATAATAGCCAAGAGGTGTCTTTATGAAAAAAAATAAAAAGAAAAAAAGAGGGTTTAGAATCGGTCGTGTTTATGACTTATTATTAATCCCTGCTTTTATTCTTATCTCCTTTTTATTCTTAATGGCGATAAGAAGTTATACACAAAAATATCTGCTCATTGCTTTAGTAATCTTAGTTTTAATTTTAGCAATCTCGCTACTCTCTTTTTTCTACAATAAAACATTTGTGGAAATATTACGTCGAATCTTGCTTACTTGTATTTGTGGTATTCTTATATTTGCACAGCTGAAAATTAATTCTTTCGATCGTTTCTTCTCGAATTTAACAAATGAGGAAGAAACACCAGAAGTCATTACCACACAAATGAATGTCTATTCATTAGCTGACAGCGATCATTTTAGTGCAATTGTAAAAACATTAGATGATATTGATGGAAAAACAATTGGTTTACAAACTTCTAATGATAAAGATGCATCTAATTATGTATTAGAACAGATCCAAAAACAGTATCCGAATGTAAAGGCACTTGAATACAGTGATTATAAATCAATGCTATCAGATCTATACTATGGTTATGTAGATAGCATAGCAATCAACGCTGATGCAATTGAAGGTTTAGAATCAACGTTTGGTCCATTGGCTGATTTCACGATTCAATTAAAAACATATACTTATAAAAAAACGGTTGAAATTGATTATAATTCCAAAGATTTAACAAAAGAAACATTTAGTGTATTAATCAGTGGGCAAGATGATGTTGGTACACCAAACGAAAGCTCTTTATCGGATGTGAATATGGTAGCAATTATCAATCCTATCTCTAATCAGATTACCATGCTTTCTATCCCTCGTGATGCATTAGTCCCAAATCCAGAGTATAATTACGCTAACGATAAATTGACACATACAGGTTGGGGTGGTGTTACGAATACACAAAAAGCAATTGAGGCTACATTACAAATTGATATTGATTTCTATGTCAAAATCTCTTTTAGCTCTTTAATTGAAATTGTAGATGCAATTGGTGGTGTAGATGTCAACGTACCTATTGCCTTTGAAGAACAAGATGAAAATCGAAGCTTTGAAAATGATGACTTAATTCGTTTAAATGCAGGAGAGCAAACATTAAATGGGAAAGAGGCGTTAGCTTTTGCAAGACATCGTCATTCATATGTTAATCAAGATGTAGGTAGAACACAAGCACAATTACAAATTATAAAAGGAATCATTAGCAAACTTATTTCGGCAGAAGGTGTTACTTCACGAATTGAAAAGGTATTAAATATCGTACCTAAATATGTGTTGACAAACTTCTCTAATGCCCAGCTAAAATCATTTATAAAAAATGAAATTGATGAGCTAAAACCATGGAATATTTCTTCCCTTTCTTTAGCAAATGGATATGCCCCTGGTGAAGAAGGTTACATTCCTGTGGCATCTTCTCCTGAAGTGAATACGAGTATTTATTATCTAAGTCGTTATGATGTATTAAGAGCAAATGCTGTTTATCAATTAATGAGTGAAAACAATCATACCTTCAAACAATTCAATTTTGACTTAAGCAATTTATATGAAGGCTTAGATACTTACGATGAAACAAAATATGACATTCAATTAGCTGACTAGGCTGATAAACGTTTACGAAAGTAGACGTTTTTTTTCTGTGTGAAATTATCTAAAAATTTGTACTTCCTTTGAAAATATTATATAATCATAAACGAGGTGTAATTATGAAAAATAAAATTAACATTGATGGGATTTTATCCTTTTTTATATTAGCTGCAGGTATTTATGCTGACTATATTGTATATACAGCTAATTCTTTACCAAATGCATGGCGTTATATCATTATGGCGATTGTGTCAATCATTACCCTGTTGTTATTTGTTTTAGTTTTTAAAAAGCTATCTAATTGGGCAACATGGACAAGACGAATATTTACATTTATCTTTATTGTCCTCTTTGTTTTTGCTAGTATCAACCTTGATAAATTTAGAATATTCACAAATAAAGTTACAGATGTGAAAGATGAAAATATGGAAACGATTTCCATTGTTGTAAAAGTGGATAGTAAAATAGAAAAGCTTGATGATTTAAAAAATAAAACAGTATACTATCAAAATGGAACAGACAAAGCAAATGCTAAGTTTGTCGTTAATAAACTAGAAAAAGAAGTCAAAGGCATTAAATTTAAAAGTGAAAATAATTATTTTACATTAGCACAAATGTTACAGAATGAAGAAATCGATGCTTTAATTATTTCTAATCCATACATTCGTAGTGTGGAAGATGGAATGGAAGGTTTTGAATCTAGTGTTAAAGTCATTCAAACATACCAGCGTTCAGTAGAAAAAATCAATAAAGAACACACAGGTGCTAATCTTGATTTAACACAAGATGTATTTACGGTTATGGTTAGTGGAATGGATGAAACAGGCGATCCTAACATGAATTCAAGAAGTGATGTGAATATGTTGTTAATCGTCAATCCAAAAATCAATCATGTGGAAATGATTTCTTTCCCTCGTGATTCTTATTTGCCTAACCCTGCTTTAAACAATGTAAATGACAAACTAACCCATACCGGTAATGATGGAGTGGAAAATACGATGAGTGCCATTG
>SAAR01000390.1 GCA_009916335.1 Erysipelotrichia bacterium
TTTGGGGTATTTATTTTCCAAACGGGGATAGCTCCTCTTACCATAAAGGAACTGACTTTTATTGTAGTGAATTTGAAGCTAAGGAGCAATGAGATGACAAGGGAAGATATTCTTAAACTTTTAAACAAGCATCAAGATAATGATACTTTGGATATTAAGACAGCAAAAGAAATGGTTAATATTATCTTTGACGAACACGAAGTACAGCTTAAAGCAAAATACGAAGAGATAGAAAGGCTTAAAAAACTTGTAAATGATTTTAATAATACATATTCAGTAGGTGATTTTGACTTTGAATCCTATTATGCAATGCTAAAAGATAATTAATGGAATACATACTAACCATAACATTAATCTACCAAAGCGGTGGCTTAACCAAAGTAGATATTCAGCATATCGATGGTTTTAAAAGTGAAAAGGCGTGTTTATCTTACGCAAGTATTGAAGATAAACATTTAAAAAGAATCAAAGCTCAAACAAATATTAAATCGTTTGAGTTAAATTGTTATGGGAGATAATAATGAAAATTAAAAGATTACACAAAGATGCAATTTTGCCGAGATATGGCAGTGAGGGTGCTAGTGCTTTTGACCTATTTGCCTATGAGGACGTAGAATGGACTCTAAAGGAAGATACAACATGGGAAGCACTTGTACACACTGGGTGGGCTTTTGAAATTCCACACGAAACTGGTTTATTTATACTTAGCAGAAGCGGTCACGGTTTTAAAAACAATGCTACTTTAGCAAATAGTGTTGGACTTCTTGATTTTGACTATAGAGGTGAAGCTATGGTTAAGCTTATTACACAAGATTTAGTGCACCCAGTTATTAAAGCAGGGCAAGCAATAGCACAATGCGTTTTAATGAGCACGCCTCGTTGTTACTTTATGGTAAGTGATGAATTAAGCGAAACAGAACGAGGAGCTAATGGTTTTGGGAGTACTGACAAATGACACCACGAGATGAAGCAAAAATAGCGCAACTTAACGCAAAAATTAAAAATGTTGAAGAAGATATTAAAAAGTTAGAGATTGTTAAAGCAAATTTACAGTCTCAAAAAAATACAATTTTGCAAAAGGTTTATAAATGAAATGTTTAATTTGTGAAAATATATATCCAGCTTATTATAAAACGTGCCCTATTTGCGATAATCATTTAGTAAAAGAAAAGTTTGCGCCGCAAATTGAAGAAGTTGAAGAAGTTGAGCCAGTATCGGCTTTGGTAGTTGACGGAGATATTGACGATTTTGGGAGTATGTAGATGAAATACAGTACAAAGCTAGTCTATGGCATACCGCCCGCAGTTCTTGCAAATATGAGGCACGTAGACGCTTTAAATGCGTGCAAGAATGGCGGTAAGTTGCAACTGAAAAGATTTTCAAAGCCGCCACTTGCTAAATGGGGTGGAAGGCGTATGGCGTTGGTGGCTTATATTAACAAGTCGCTAGATTGGGTAGATGAAAAATTAAAGGAGATGAAATGAGAGAGTTTATACCGCCTATTGAAATGTGCGGTACGCCACGCCCTAATGTACCACATTATCAAAGTACAGGGATTGAGCCGATAGATTACATTAATTCGCATAATTTTAATTTTAATCTAGGCAACGCGATTAAGTACATCTCACGATGCGGTAAAAAAGAAGGTGAAAGCGTTACAAAAGATTTAAAAAAAGCGATTGATTATCTAAATTTTGAGATTGAAAGGGTAAACAATGTGGAAGCATAAAACACTAGGCTTTACAGTTATCGGTGTAACCTTTAACGAAGGTTGGGCAAAGTTTACGAGTAGTGGTATTCCTTGCACGTTAGAGGAAGAGAAGTTTTTAGCAAATTATGAGGAAGTGTAAAATGACAGCACCGATGACGCCTAAAAATGTTAGTGCTGGTTTTATAATAGATTTAAGTTTCGTTTCTTTAGCATACGGATTAATGCATACTGCCTTAGAAATTGAAAAAGGAACGTGCGAAGAGTTTGGAGCTACTAAACGAGGAGCTGATTATAAAGTAAATAAGCAATTAGACAGACGAATTGAAAAATTAAAAGATGAGCTATGGCACTTTATGAAAATATACTCATCTTATGCGGATAAAGTTATGGTAAAAAATAGACAATTATTTAGATTAGTATTGTCTCATATTACAGATAGTATTCAGCTTGATTATTTAGCAGTTATAGTGCTTCATTTACGCTTTTTACCTAACGAACGAAGTAAGCCATTAGACGAGGCGTTTAGTTGGATAACCAACAGTGAGGGGCAATTAATGGCGATTATGGACTTACTTGATAAAACAGAGTGTAGAAACAAAGAGGGCGAGATGTTTATCTTAGCTGATAAAATTGTAAGGGATTTGTGATGAGTGGCGGAATGTTTGAATATGACCAATATCGTATTAACGATATGATAGACAAGATTGAAAAAGAGATGCAAAATCCAAGTGACTACGTAGAAGATAAAGAACTTTTTATTCTTACTTGCAAAGAAGCCATTAAAAGTTTAAAAATAGCTTTTGTATTCGCTCATAGAATAGATTGGTTTTTAAGTGGTGATGATGGAGAAGATAGTTTTTATAAAAGACTAAGAGAAGATTTAGAAAAGGAAAATACATAATGAACGAAAAAGAAGCAAAAAAGATACTTAGAAAAAGAGCTAAAGAAGCGTATAAAGCACAACTTGAAGCGGAACGAAAACTAGCGATAGCAAACGAAACAATCTATCTACAAATGCAACAAATAGAGAAGCTTAACAAGCTTATCGACTTCAAAGAAACAGAAGCACGATTGCAAGATAATGCGATAGATAGGGATAATACTATTATCCACTATTTGGAGTCTAAAATTATAGACTTAATCGGTCAATACAATAAAGCTTAGTTTAACAATATTATGTTATAATGTAGATGTCGGTTAGCCTCTGTTTACACGCTAACCTTGTAGCTTTTAAATGTGCCTAGTTATCCCCCACGCTCTAGGCACTTTTAAGAGCTTTTAA
>SAAR01000391.1 GCA_009916335.1 Erysipelotrichia bacterium
ATTATTAGTAATATAACTTAGTATCACTAAAATTCTTCATGTTTCCTCAAAATTGGGGGCCAATTCGGGGCAAGAATCCTAGTTATGGATACTTCATTTCTTAAGACCTGGTTGGAAATATTTTTCTTTGAATAAATTTCAAAAGCTTGTAATATCAATGTTTTCACAAGTTTTCAAAACTCACAATTTCATCCAATTCCAACTAATTTCATCTGAATGGTGTGAACTTTATCCTAAAAATACACGAATTGAGCTGATAAATACTAAAAGTTCACACCATTAGTTAAATTATTTTTTGTTACATACATTTTTTTTAGATGATAGACCTCCTAATTTATTTCTTATAGCATTTGAGCAAACCTCCGTTATCAGAAAACAACCAGAAAGAAAAACGCAAAATTTATATTTTCTTTCTTGTTGTTTTTTTATAAATTGAATTTACAGTAAAATACTTTAATGTACTTTCTTTCATCTAACTTTCATCTAAAGAAAAATCTCGTATTCATCAATTTTATTTTGTTATAGGTAAGAAAGAAGAACAAACAAGAAAAACACGGCATAAAAACCTATATTTATCTTCCCTTTTAAAGTTGATGTCTCTCTATTTTTTTGAATATAGTATCTATTAAATCCCCTTTTAATTAAACTACCTGTCCCATTGATATAAATCCGCGCAAATAAATTATATATATTATCAAATTTCTCACTACCTAATAAAACATTATCTGATTGCTCGAGTACATTCCATGCATAGCAAAGCATATAGTATAGTGTAAAAGCATATTTAGATGCTAAAAATTTCTCAGCGTCTTTGACATCGTGGTTTATTTTTAAAAACTCAATTCGTTCTCGAATTTTACTATGAATAAATTCTTCGCCAAATCCTAATTCTTTCAGTAGGTAGAATTCTAAAATGTTTTTTAAAATATAAAATGCATCTAGTAAATCGATTTTGTTCTCCTTTTGTTCTTGTTTTCATTTTTCATATCTTTAATTATCTCCTTTTTTCAACTATTTTATGTCTATAATATTTGGTATAGCTAATCTATTTATTTCTTTTTATAACTCAATTTTTCCTAATGTATTTTAGCTGTATTGAGGCTTAAGAACTTTTTCTGTTATAAAGGATTTATCTGATTCTTTACATTCTCTTAATA
The DNA here is from genome assembly GCA_009916335.1 of Erysipelotrichia bacterium. The sequence goes on from SAAR01000391.1 coordinate 1,158, forward strand.
TCTTCTCAACTTCTTCAGCTGGCATAGGCTTATAATAATAGTATCCTTGTACATAATCACACATTTTCTGGTTTAAGAAATCTAACTGTGGAGCTGTTTCTACACCCTCAGCTAAAACATTCATTCCTAAACTTTTAGCCAGATTGATAATAACACCTGTTATGGCTTGATCTTTCGGACTTTTCTCAATCCCTTGGATAAACTCCATATCAATCTTAATTCTATCTATAGGTAAGTTTTTAAGCCTACTTAGTGAAGAATACTTTGTTCCAAAATCATCGATTGCGATAGAAACACCTATTTTCTTTAACTTCTCTAATACTTTTATGACAAAATCTGTTTCTTTAATCGCTATGTTTTCTGTAATTTCAAGTTCAAGATACTTAGGGTCTAATTTTGATTCTTTGAGAATTTTCTCAATATCATCAGCTATATTTTCATTTATAAATTGTACACCTGATAAGTTAACTGCCATTTTAATATGAGCCAAACCCATATCCTGCCACTTCTTATTTTGCCTACATGCTGTTTTAAGAACCCATTTACCAATGCTGTTTATTAAGCCATTTTTTTCAGCTAAAGGTATGAATACCACAGGGGAAATCATTCCATATTTAGGATGCTTCCATCTCAGTAAGGCCTCTAGGCCATTTATCTCTTTACTAGTTAAGTCTATCTGAGGTTGGTAATGAATACTTAGTTCATTTCTTTCTAGGGCACGATAGAGATCATTTGAAAGTTTCATATTTTTTTCAACTTCATTTTTCATATCAGATGTGCATAAAGAATATTGATTTTTTCCCTTATCTTTTGCTTCATACATTGCAGTATCAGCATTTTTAACTAGGCTTTCTGAATCTTCTCCATCTATAGGATAAGTCGCTATTCCTCCACTGGCAGTAATAAAAACCTCCTGTCCATTTATGATAAAGGGTTTTGAAAACTCTCTCATAATATTGTCTGCAATCTTTGGAATATCATTATGGTTATCAATGTTATTTAAGAGAATTATAAATTCATCTCCACCAAATCTAGCAACAGTGTCTGTTTTTCTTATTCTTTTAGATAATCCATTGGAAACTTCTTTAAGAAGATAATCTCCTCCATCATGTCCCATAGTGTCATTTACAGATTTAAAATTATCTAAGTCTATAAACATGATGCTAATAAACTTTTCATTTCGCTCAGCTAAGCTAATAGCATTTTCAACTCTATCTTTAAATAGGGATCTGTTTGGAATTCCTGTTAAATTATCATAATATGCCATATGTTCTATCTCTTTATCCGCTTTTATTTGCATCATTCCGTTGGATAAAATATTTGCCATAATATTAAGCATCTCTATGTTTTCAGTTGACCATATTTTGTTTTCTAAGACTGAACCAATACCTATAAAAGCTTTAATTTTATCATTTATCATAACAGGAACTGAAACTAAAGATTTTACTTCTTGTCTATGGAGCTGTTCTTGCTCTGTACCTGCTTCTTTTGGCATTTCATCTACATCTTCAATATATACCATTCCTTTAGTTTCTAGCTCTTCTATCCACCAAGGAAATACATCTAATGGTATTTCTTCAATTGTTCCTACCTCTTTATTTATTCCCCTATTGCACCATTCATTTGAATATGTCACAGTGTCTGACCTGATATAATTAAGTTGTAACACCTGTGTATAGTTTGGTAAAATACATACATAATCCAAGGAGATGTTACAACTTAATTATATCAGGTCAAAGATACTATTATGACTTCGAGAATAAATGGCCAACTACATGATTATATTCTTGAAGGTGAACCCATTAAACCACACGAAATAATTACAATCGAAAAAG
>SAAR01000392.1 GCA_009916335.1 Erysipelotrichia bacterium
CAATTCCTTTCATCTTAACTAAACGGCCGATATATCCAATTCTAATGAATTCAGTTGATTTGTTATCATGTTGCCTTATAACTCCATTAAATTGTTGATCATTAATAAAGTAAGCAAATGGAAATATTCTTGAAGAAGGGTAACCTACAGATTTAAACCAAGGAGGTCCGTTACTCCCAATAGCCAAAACAAATTTGGTATTTTTCTTTAGCCATGCTTCAGTGATCCACGAATGAATTAGTCTTAATGAGCCCTTTACGCCTTCTCTAACTCTAGGCTCCGACATTAAACCAAAAAATGCACCGCTTCTTTTAACCTCTTTAAGTGCAGACACAATAGTAGGAACCCATCTTATCCCTGAAAATATATGCAGAGTTTTTTTTGGTTCAAAACATGCGAGCTTTTTAATATCAGAATAACTAGGTCTAATATATTGTTTATATTCATAATCATTATATATAGACCAGCCTAATTTTATTCGCTCTTCGGGTAAATTTTCTTCAGCACAATAAATGACTTCTATTGAAGGAATCAACTTTGCCACTTGGTCAATAAAATCAGTTTTATGTGGAGAAATGCATGGTTCCCAAAATATAATCCGATTTATATTATCAATTAGCTTTATATCTGAATAATTAGATACCATTTAATTTTCCTTAGAAACAAAATCAACTATTTGTTTAGCAACTGCATCAGCGGAAAATAATTCTACTGCCTTCTTATGGCCATTCTGGTAAATGGAAGAACATAATTCTGGTTGCATTAATATGATCTCAAAAGAATCACATAATGATTCCGGTGTAGAAAGATCAATAAAAATAGCTTGATTTTCATCAAACAATAATGGCACATCACTTACTTTTGTTGATAACAGAAGTAATCCAGAAGAAACAATCTCAACTACTTTTGAAGGAAACGTGGTATTACCCATCGATCTGTCTGGCAATTTAAGACTTAATCCAACATGAGATTCATCTAGTGCCTTCCTATAATCAGATGAGGATAGGTTTGATCTAATATCAATGGTAACAGGTGTTCCACTACAACAATCAGCTAATTCTTTTAATTTATCTTCTCCACCAAAACCTGTAATTATAAAGGTAAGTTTCTTATCAAATCGAAATGGGTTTCTCGCTAAAAATAGCTTTATCGAATCAAAAAAAAGATTCAAACCAGTGTCTTCGCATAATGTACCGCCGAAGATGATTTTTATTTCACCAGCATTGAAGTCTCGAAATTTAAGGTTACTCTCATCATCACTCATCACACCATATATTGCTTTTGCATCAGGAATACTTAAAGTATTACTTATCGTATTTGAAGCAACTAATACATTTTTTGAGCACAGTTTACTCATAATACTGAAAGAAAATCTATTAACCAATCCTCTAAATCCACGTTCATCATGTCTAGGCGCATCTTCTATGTCTAAAGTTGGAACTAAACCACATAGCCGCATGTACATCGCGACCAAAATATATTCTGGAAAAAAATTATAAAAAACAACAACATCAGTGTTTTTGATATTCTTTATAGAAAAGAATAAATAATATGCTGATGCAATTATTCTGTTCAATCCTCTTACGCTGATTGCAGGTAAGAATATAATTGGTACACCTTTGTATTTTAGAAGGCAAGCCCTGAACCAATGTATACCAGAGACATTGCCAACAACAGGACTTGTAACTATAAATGATGACTGTCCAGTTTTTCTAAGACAATGAACAATCGATGCTACTTTACGAGATGCAGCTCCAACATATAGGCGTTGCCCTATCTTTTCTTCATATATTTGGTAATTAACCGGTGCTATATAAAATATACGATTAGTTTTCATGTTCGAACTTCTTTTTTTCTCTGGCAGGTACACCAGCTAATAGAGTATTTCCGTTATAATTACCAGTTCTTACTATTGCTCCAGCCGCAATAATTGTGCCAGGTTTAATGATTGCACCAGCGAGAATAGTTGAACGAATACCGATCCAACTTCCTGAACCTACTTCAATAGAATCAGAAAAGCCTATTCCAGCACGCCTAGTAAAGCTTCCTTGCTGGTGAGATCCTGTATGGAACACAACATCTGGAGCAACATCACATTGCTCACCAATAAAAACTTCGTAACCATCATCAACATAGAATTTGCAACCAATTCCTATCCAGCTGTTGCTACCAATACTTATCTTGCCTCGCCCATAGAACTTTATTGCTCCCGTAATTTTAGCGCCACTACTAATTTTGAACCCCAAAACATTGAGAACTATTTCTTTTAACTTAAATAATCGTGTAGGTGGTAGAAAGCTTAGTAAACCATTTGCAATAAAATTTCTTATCACGAGTATTCCTCACTAATTTTAACTTTATTTCTTGATAACATTACAAACAATAACACAGCAAAAACTTTATCAAATGAAAAAAAATTGCCATTTTGCATCATACATAATATTACATACAAAAACTCAATTTTAGTTTTGACTGAAAAACACAATATCGCTAAAAAAAACAATGCTAAATACCCATAAGCGATGAATAAATTCAAAAAAGCATTATGAAAAGGAGGGTCCTCGAACTGTGTAAAAAAACCCTGCTGCATATAAAATGAAGATGAAGTGATCGGCATACCAAAAGGCATCTCAGTAAAATTGTAAATTATAATACTGAAAGGCTTTAAAAACCTTGTTATACCAGACTCATCATTTCCAGATATGAAATTAATCAACCTGTCCTGAGCAGGCAAGTTCACTTGTATAAAAATAAAAACACAGGACAACACAAAAAAAACACCAATTACACTCCGTAGAGAAAAATAGGCTTCATTCTGTAGTCGCCAAAAAAACAATAGTATAACTAACCCTAATTGGCCATAAAAAGTACCAGAAAGTGTTGCACAGATAAATAATATAAAAAAAACAAACAGTGTATTTTTGTGGTCTAAACAATTTAGAGCTAAAAACTGAAAAGATATTAAAATAAAACCAAGATATGATG
>SAAR01000393.1 GCA_009916335.1 Erysipelotrichia bacterium
GTATAAACCATTTGGTTGATAAGCACAATAGTTATTAAAATATTATTATAATCAGCAAGCAAAAGAAAACCCACAACTCTACTGTAGAGTCATGGGCTATTGCTTTTAGTTCTGGATTTTTTATTTCCATTGCTTGCAATAATTTCTGTTGGCAACTATATGCTGTAGACAATCTATCATATTCTTGCCCTTGTCTAACTTCTTCAACTGCAACCTGTATAAGTTGAATCTGCTCTGCTATTTGAGCCATCTGCATTTGAGTTGCGTAACTCGTCATGGCCTGAGATATTTCTGGTGCAACCTTTACGCTCTTCAGTGAAACCGTAGATACTATTTTTTTAGTTTTGGGATTCACAAGGTTTGCCATTAAGGAGCCATCTTTTTTTGTCATCAACTTTAGTACCCCATGAACTATTTGAGACTTCTGCTCATCTGTCAAAATAGCCTGTAATGTTTCGTCCGGGATACTCGCCTTTACTGCATTTATAAACGCTGGTGCAGAATAGAGCATTTTTTCAATTTTACTTAATGTGACCTTTGCACTTTTGAGCAAAGGTTTGGCAACTTCGGGTACAGAAGAAAAATATCCATCTACATCAGCACAATAGTCTGAAGCTTCAATTATCTCAATTTCATCTGGAGAAATATAAATTGTGTCATCCATATGCACACCTACCTTTTATACTGCATTCTATAATACAGCTTGTAAATTTTGCGAATCATCCTTTATAATAATATCTTCAAAAGTTCTGCCTTCAAGAGTTTTCTACGTTCATTCATAAATGTAAGAAAATTAGCATAACTGTATTCCATTTGTGGAAGGTAGTTAATTGTTCTATACTGAATTTTATCACTGTCAGTCTTGTACTGGTTAGTGAACCATTTATCAAAATCTGTATTCAGTTTTTCTTCATTCAGTTGTGCCGCCAAAAGTTGCAAGTTACTTATGTCATTTACCATATTGATGTACTCGTCCAGTTTATCTTCCGACACACCCATTTTACGAAGGTATGTTTTCTTAAATTTGCTCTTCGGATACATATGGTCTTCATGGAATTTATTACTGAAATCCAATGAAGGGTACAAAAGCATAAGAGTTGATAGTGTTTCCCTTGAACCATATTCCAACTTCAACAAGTACTCATCAATATCATCTTCCGTGAACTGGATAGACTTATTTGTACCTTTGAACTTATCAATAATCTCATTAATTGGAAAATCAGCAGATACATTGTTCTTTAAAATTTCACGGATAGGTCTAATTACATTATCTGGCTGACCACTGAATGCTTTCTTCAACAATGCACGAATGAGCCACTTCTTAATTTTTGCACGGTTATCCTTTGTAGTACTTGAATCTACAAAATTATCTGGCATTCCTATTTTGAGTAGATAATATGCAATCGGAATAAGGGCATTATTAGAACTCAAGGTTTCGCCAGAATAGCCAAATGATGATACCAGGTTAACTGACTGCTTGATTGCCTTTTTGATGTTATCCCAATTATCTTCAATCTTCATCATGTTAGGCTTATTGAAATTATCAACTTTAAATGCTATGTCAGAAAAATCTGTAAGCACAAGTGCAGTTTTCAAAACGAAATCCTTATTAATTCTGAAACCACCACCAATTGAATTTACATCATCAACAAACTCTGTAATTTCTTCTCTTGCATCGTGGGTTTGCCATTGTGCAGATGCAATCGAAAGTAGAAGGTCTGAATATGTTAGTACTGTACCACCGCTATTTACACGGATAAAGATATTCAATACCTTATCCAGTTCAGTGGATTTTTCTTTGTAATAACTCAGGGTAAGAGATGTATGAATCACTTTATGTAGTTGTGAAAGAGTGTTTGTAGCAAACCTGGCCTGCTCCCTCGAATATTGATGGGCTTCGGAATAGCTAATGTTATCAGTCACATAAGTGGCTACATCTCCCAAGTCTTGCATATCTAGAATATTACCAACTTCAAACCAGTATTCATCATCTGTGTTTTTTACATCATTGCATATCAAGAATTGAAAATCATATTTATTACTGCTATCCTTTGCCCTTGAAATCAAATTCAAATATAACTTTCTAACAGGGTAGGCATTATCATTTTTCTTCTGTTTGTATTTCAGTCTATATGCGTAAGAACCCTTTAATCCAATATAAATTGAAGTCAAACGTTGCTGTCCATCAAGAACAGCCGTCACACCATCTGCTCCCTTGAGGTCTGCTTTTTTGTTATGAATTGATGTCTTTTCATGGTAATTTTTCAGAAATTCATAAAAATCATAATCACCAAGTTTATCTTTACTAATTTCCCAGAAAAGAAATGCCCCAATTGGGTAATCTTGCATCAAGCTATCAAAGAGAGTTTCAATTTGTGTAGTATCCCACACATATTCTCGTTGAATCGAAGGTAGTACATATTTGTTGTTAGAAATATCTCTCATAACCTCCGCTATAGTTAATGGTGTTTCGTAAGCCATTTTTATTCCTCCATCATCTCATTATTTTTATCCCGCTTCACATAAGTCAGTACTATATCATAGCCAAGAGCCTCCATCATCTGCACAAATGTCTTGTTTACCACACCATCTTGTTTTTTAATGATGCGATTCACATAGGATTTCGTAGTATTGATGTCTTCCGCTATTTTTGCCTGTGTGGTTCCATTCTCTATACACTTAACTTTAACATCGAGTTCTATATTGTTTTTTATCATAAAATCCACCTCAGCATATTATTCAATCTATTTCATGAATCAAACAATTCATAATACCATTCCATAATCTAATTAAACACAATTTCTTTAATGAATCCCTATACATTTATACCTGTTCAATATTATTGTCACAATATAATATTTGCATTTTCGTAAATTGTAGAATGAAATTGAACACTAAAACTAAATAAAAAGATCCATAGGATTGCATCAATGGTAAAATTAAGCTACGACACAAAATTAACCGGAGGCAATCACTATGGACT
>SAAR01000394.1 GCA_009916335.1 Erysipelotrichia bacterium
TACAAGGGATATAGCAGTTCGCAATTTTAAATATGGGAGTTAATTTTCCCAATGGAAGTGTGGGAAAATGCAAATATGACCTGTTTGATTTACATATAATTCAAGGAGTTGAACCATTGCCAAACAGGTAGTTCTTGATTTTTAAGAATACTCAAAGTTAGTCATAATAAACAAGGTAAAAAAATAAACAATACTCAATTTCTGATATTACTACTTAGCATATCTTTATATAGTAGTATAATACTCTCCTTTCTATTATAGTGCATAGTAATACATAGGCACGCAATAAAGTATAGGTACTTTATATATAATACCCCCTACCTATAAAAATAGTAACTCAAATATATATCAGCTTATTTCTCCTATGATTTACTGAATTGAAAGTTACATAAGACCGTGTAGAGTAGTTCTAACAACCCCCTAGGGTAGTTGGAAGAAAAGTGAAATATCTATTCTTCACTCAATCAATTTATAAATCATTTAAAATTTTATTCGTTATGAGAAATCTACAGATTATTGGCAATGTGCCACAAGTAAGAAGGGAAAACAACTTTGGTGAATATGCAGAAGAAGCGGTAATAATCGAAGAACAACCAAAAGTTAAAAAAGAGAATCCTCATTTCTTGGAAGCCAATACGCTAGAGGTAACAATGCAACATTTGAAAGAAGATTGTATTACACCCGTATTCGCCAAAGATAATGAACTTACAATTCCTCACCCTGCATTTATTGATACTGTTTATGACGCTGCAAATACGTTTTTCAGTGGTGAAAGTATTGATAAGCCCGATATACGGGTATCTCATGTTATTAAGGGTAGAATACCAGAAGCAATACACAAACCTGCAAATCAACTTCTTGAAAGTGATAAGACTATCTACTACGAAAGATGTGCTTTTATTATTCAGATTCCTACGATTTACGAAACGGTGAACGGAAATAAGCTAACTCTTACTATTGGTGGTGTGAGAGCTTATAATCACACAAATCTGTATTCAAAGAAAGGAGCAGAACGATTTAAAGTATTTATAGGCTTTACTTGTAAAGTTTGCACAAATTTGTGTGTATCAACAGACGGTTTTCTTAGTTGCTTGGAAGTTACTAATACTAAGGATTTATATCGGGCGGTATTGGAAATGTTTCAGAGTTACCAACCTGCAAAACACCTACATTTAATGCAAACACTTAGTAACTCATATCTCACAGAGCATCAATTTTGCCAATTACTTGGGAGAATGAGACTTTATCAATCATTGCCACAAGGTTATCAGAAGGATATTCCTAAAATGCTTATCACTGATTCGCAAATAAATACAGTTGCAAAAGCGTATATCAACGATAAGAATTTTGGGAGCTTGGGAAATGATATTAGCATGTGGAAATTGTATAATTTATTGACGGGAGCAAACAAGAGTAGTTATATAGATAGCTTCTTGGATAGAGCGGTAAATGCAACCGAAATAGCAACGGGAATAAATGCCGCTTTGCATGGAGACACTAAATATAAGTGGTTTATTGATTGATTAAACAGGGGAATATTCAGAAATGGGTATTCTCCTATTTTTATTAAGTTGTATTATTATGGATAAAAAGATAACATTAATAGTAGGTAAGATTGAGCATTTAAAAGAGACAATCTGCCATTGTGAAAACAATCTCCAATATATAAAGAGATTACAAGCGCTGAAATATTGGTTACTGAAATTAGATGCTTTATTAGATAGTTTCAATGATGAGATTTATCAAAAGTATTTCTATTCAGGTAAAGGACACTCTTTCTTTGATATAGTCTGTTTATCAATAACCGATTATCAATATGGAAATAAACCGTTCAATTATTAACTTACTTAAAATTAAGAATCATGTTCTATTATAAGATACTCGTTTGGCTCTTTTGGGTGGTATTGTTTTTTATAACAGGTTGTGTTCCGTTAATCTTGCTTATTCTTTTAGTTGGCTTATGGGAAGTGGAAGAAGCGGATAAACGTCACTAACTACAAATGTGTTCAAAACAGGAATGTGTTCAAATAAATCTACAAAGGTGGTTTGAACACATTCTTTCATGTTATCAATTTAATCAAAGAATAAAATGAAAACAGCCGTAATATACGCTCGTGTTTCGTCAAGTAATGACAGACAGGACACGAGCAGACAAATAGAGGATTTAAAGAAATATGCTATCTTACAGGATATAGAAATAGTGAATATATTCCAGGAGCATATTTCAGGTGCAAAGAAAATAGAGGAAAGACAGATTTTAGGAGAATGTTTGGAATACTGTAAACGTGAATCTGTGGATATTCTACTTTTGTCTGAATTGTCAAGACTAGGAAGAAGTACATTACAGGTTCTTCGCTCTTTGGATATATTGCATGAATCGAAAGTGTCGGTTTACATACAGAACTTGGGCTTATATACTTTGCAACCAAATGGGGAAGTTAATCCAATAGCTTCTATCATGGTGACAGTACTTGCAGAAATGGCAAATATCGAAAGAAGCAATATCCAATATCGTTTGAATAGTGGTAGAGCGAATTATATTGCTAAAGGTGGTAAACTTGGCAGAAAGACAGGTTCAACCAAAACGGATGATAAGAAAAAAGAAGAATATAAGGAAGTCATTGCTTTACTAAGAAAAGGCTATTCAATCAGAAATATAGCTAAACTACAAAATATTGGTATTTCAACCGTTCAACGGATAAAAAATCAGTTTATAAAGCCATAATCATAAAATATCGGTGGGGTGGAAAAATTCAGAGATTTAGTTTTTATATGGGTGGTCTTGAATTTTTCCACTACCATGGATTTATAAATGTCTATACTTTAATGTAGTCAAATGGTATTTATAATTAGCTTTTTTTATCATTATAACACGTTTTTAGGGACAATAAAATCCCTACAAAAATGACCTGTAGGGATTTAGTGCCTTAATGAGTTTCGAGATAGTTGAAAAATTAGCAGATTAACTTC
>SAAR01000395.1 GCA_009916335.1 Erysipelotrichia bacterium
GCGAACAAGCGACGATTTTATTTCTTTTCATTTATGTAAGGATAATTGCAAATTATCCTTACATAAATAAGTAGGGAAGTGGAAGAGTTTATTATATGATAGAAAGGTACGGATTAGTGAAACTATATATATGAAGGCTATTTATGAAAATAACAAAAGAGATGTATCAAAAGTATTTAGAAGAATGTGCGAAAGGAAAGAATTTAAGCAAGCATACAATTAAGGCATATAAAACAGATTTAAAACAATTTATTGATTATATAGGAAATGAAAGTGAAATTAATAAACAGAAAATTACACAATTTATGTTTTATTTAAATGAGCAATATAAATCCAAAAGTGCAAAACGTAAATTAGCGTCATTGCATGCCTTTTTTGAATATTTAGAGTATGAAGAAAAGCTGGTAGATAATCCAATGAATAAAATGAAATATAAGATTAAGCAAGAAAGGGTATTGCCAAGAATTATTGAACATGAAAATCTTTATGCTCTTTATAAGGTACTTTACAAAGAGGAAAATAGAAATAATAAAAATTTTATTAGAGATTGTGCGATTATTGAATTATTGTTAGCTACAGGGATTCGTGTCAGTGAATTATGTACCTTAAAAATAAGTGATGTTAATATTGAAAATAAATATATAAGAGTGTTTGGTAAAGGCTCAAAAGAAAGAATTATTTATTTAGGGAATGAAAAGGTAACACAATCATTAGAAGTGTACAAACAAACATATCGAGTGAGTGCCAATAAGAAAGATTATTTTTTTGTGAATCGTAACGATCATTTAATGAATGATCAAAGTGTTCGTAATCTAATTAAATATTATGTAAAAAATGCAGGAATAGAGGAAAATATAACACCACATATGTTTCGGCACACTTTTGCGACGATGTTATTAGAAGAAGATGTGGATATTCGCTATATTCAAAATATATTGGGACATAGTTCTATTACGACAACACAGATTTATACATATATTAGTACGAGTAAACAAAAAGAGATATTGATTCATAAAAATCCTAGAAATCGATTGCAAATTTAAGGTTGAATCTGAAGTACAATCAATTGATAATTTTATTAATTTATTGATCCTATCATTAATGGATTGAGAGTTAAATCTTGATCCTTTTTATTATGGAAAGGTAAGAAAATGTATGTTCACTTGATTGTTGTGAAGCATAATATAACTTCAACATGAGATCACAAGAGAATACACCTCTTTTTTTGGCATCGATATAGTGAGGCAATAGACTATGCATGTTGTAACAAGTATCTCGCTTTGTAAAGATTACTTTCGTTATTTTAAAGTGAGAAATTGTATTTATTTAACAATTTTCCTAATGCTTTTCCTTTCTAATTGTGCTATCATAGAAAAGTAATTAGGAGGACTAAACAATGAACGTATTAGTTACAGGGGGATTAGGTTTTATTGGTAGTCATACATGTGTTGAATTATTAAATGCAGGACATGATGTTGTGGTTATTGATAACCTATACAACGCAAAAATTGCGGTAAAAGATTATATTAAACAAATCACTGGAAAAGAAATTGTATACTACAACGATGATGTATGCGATCGTGAAGCAGTGAAAAGAGTATTTGATGAAAATAAGATTGATGCAGTGATTCACTTTGCGGGGTATAAAGCAGTAGGGGAATCAGTGCAAAAACCATTAGAATACTATGATAATAACTTAGTTAGCACCTTAGTATTATGTGATGAAATGAGAAAGCATGATTGCTATAACTTTGTGTTTAGCAGTAGTGCAACTGTATATGGTGATCCTGAAAGAATTCCTATTGATGAAGAATGTAAGTTGGGACCAACAACGAATCCATATGGAACAACAAAATTGATGATAGAAATGATCTTAAAAGATTTACATGTATCTGACAACAAATGGAATATTGCATTACTTCGCTACTTTAATCCAATTGGTGCCCATGAGAGTGGTTTAATTGGGGAAGAACCAAATGGAATTCCTAACAATTTAATGCCTTATGTTGTTAAAGTCGCAAATAAAGAATTACCATTCTTGCATGTATTTGGTAATGATTATGATACAGCAGATGGAACAGGAGTTAGAGATTATATTCATGTAGTTGATTTAGCAAAAGGACATTTATGTGCTTTAAATAAATTAGTAAAAGAACATATTGGTGTGGATGCCTATAACTTAGGAACAGGAAATGGATATAGTGTGCTTGATATTGTAAAAGCCTTTGAAAAAGCAAACGGGTTAGAAGTGCCATATCAAATTGATCCAAGAAGACCTGGTGATATCGCAACATGCTATGCAAATCCTAAAAAGGCATATGAAGAATTAGGTTTTAAAGCAGAAAAAACATTAGAAGACATGATGAAAGATTCATGGAAATTCTTACAAACAGCTAAATAGCAAAACAAAAGGTTCACATTAGAACCTTTTATTTTTTAGTCTTTTCGATGAATCGATTTCATGAACTTCTTGGCAAAACTAAATAACATTAATAACATACTAGTGCCAAGTAATTGTAAATAAACAATGGCGTTACTATCATCATTGGTAGTAATTTTTTGTATCGGTGCATTTTTATAAGTAAAGGAATACACATCATCACTTTCTTTTATTTGTTTTCCATTTATAAAAACACCTTTATCTTTAATTTCTACTTTTACAACTTCATTAGATAGATGATACCCATCGGGAGCTGCACTTTCTTTAATATACCAAGTTCCTTGTGTAACATGTTTAAATAAAGCAGTTCCATCTTTTGTATTAGCACTCACTGTTTCAACTTTTTCTTGGCAGTCTTTGTCCTTATACAAAGTAAAGGTAAAATCTTTATTTTTTACAACGGTATTTGTCGCAGCGTCCACTTTCATAATTTGAATATCCCCAACACGTCTTACTTTCACTGTTTGCTTTTTATCGTTAATATCCTTATGTTCTGCAATGATGGTTTCTTTTTCATTCACTTTCGTTG
>SAAR01000047.1 GCA_009916335.1 Erysipelotrichia bacterium
ATGTAAGATTGCATACCCTGCTAAAAATGCGTAAATACTATATTTATTACTAAAAAGTTTTAATTTAAAAATAGATTGTTTTCCTCGACAGTTAAAACCATGAAATAATCTAGCTAAACATAAAGTTGCAAAAGCAAAAGTTGAGGCACTAGCAGGATTAATTTGTAAACCTAAATAGTAAGCAATCATCGTAGCGATTGCAATACATAGTCCTTCAAAACCAATTTGTTTTAAAACACTTTTATTTAATATGGATTCTTTTTGACTTCTTGGTTTTTCATATAGCAAATATTCATTAGAAGGTTCCATACCAATCGCAATTGCTGGTAAACTGTCGGTTACTAAATTAATAAATAATAAATGCACAGGCATAAATGGTAGTGGTAAACCTAGTAAAGAACAATACAAGACACTTAAAATCCCTGAGAAGTTTCCTGATAAAAGATAAGCAATCGCATTTTTGATATTCGCATATACATTTCTACCTGTTACTACTGCCTTCACAATCGTAGAAAAGTTATCATCACTTAAAATCATACTTGCTGCATCTTTACTTACTTCAGTACCTGTAATTCCCATTGCAATTCCTATATCTGCTTTTTTTAATGCAGGGGCATCATTGACTCCATCACCAGTCATTGCCACATTATTTCCTTTGTTTTGCCATGCATTGACAATTCTAATTTTATGTTCTGGTGCAACACGAGCATACACACTAATATGTGCTAATTTTGCATTTAGTTCATCTTCGCTCATTGCATTTAGTTCTTTACCATCAATACACAAATCCCCATCATGATAAATACCAATACGCTTTGCAATTGCTTTGGCAGTTACTTTGTGATCGCCTGTAATCATAATAGGTTTAATTCCTGCGATATGACAGTTTTTCACAGCTTCCTTACTTTCTTCTCTTGGTGGATCAATCATTGAAACCAATCCAACAAAAATCAAGTCATGTTCATCCTCAACATGCATTTCTTTTTCGTCAATTTGTTTATATGCAAACGCCAATACACGTTGTCCACGTTTTGCAAAGGCATCATTTTGCAAACGAATATCTTCCAGCATTTCCTCGTCCATTGTTATCACTTCATCATTGAAATACATCTTCTTTGTGCGGGTAAGTAATACATCAGGAGCACCTTTAACAAACATATATCTTTGTTGATTGAATTCATGAATCGTACTCATTAATTTACGTTGTGAATCAAACGGTAATTCTGCTAAACGAGGATATGTTTCACGCATCTTTTTTTCATCAGTATCAAACATACGAATCAAATCAATGAACGCTAACTCTGTTGGATCCCCAATGCGTTGAACACCTGTGATTGTTGCATCTGAACAAAGTGCACCCATTAATGATAAAAAGCGAAAATCTTTTTGCGTTGTATTCAATTCTTTAATATTCGTTAATGTTTTATTCATATAAATGTTTTCAACACTCATTTTATTTTGTGTTAGCGTTCCTGTTTTATCACTACAAATAATAGATACACAACCTAAGGTTTCCACTGCATTGATGTTTTTCATAATGGCATGTTCTTTTACCATTTTCTGTGTGCTAATGGATAATACAATGGTTACAATAGACGCTAATGCCTCAGGAATTGCAGCAACAGCTAAAGCAATGGCAAACATAAATGAATCAAGCACTTCTCCACCACGCAACATATTCAAAGCAAATACCAAAACGCAAATAATGATAATAATAACAGATAACTTTTTAGAGAAATCGTCTAAATTTTGTTGCAGAGGCGTACGTTTTTCCTTAGTTTGATTCATCAAAGTAGCAATTTTACCAATTTCTGTATCCATTCCTGTCGCACTTACGACAATAATTCCACGCCCATATGTTACTAATCCACTTGAGAAAGCCATATTTTTTTGATCACCTAATGGACATTCTTCCTCATAAATCACATCGGAAATCTTATGCACACTTTCCACTTCTCCTGTTAAAGAAGCCTCATTAATCTGTAAAGCATTGGATTCCACGATACGTCCATCAGCACTGACAATATCTCCTGCTTCTACATAAATTACATCACCAACAACGATTTCATCAGAGCGTACTTCCATAATAACGCCATCACGATTTACACGAGTAAATGGTGTTGATAATTTTTTTAATCCTGCTAATGATTTTTGTGCTTTTATGGTTTGAATGGTTCCTAATATCGCATTCATAATAACCACGACAATAATAACAGCAGCACTTTCTACTTCCCCTACGGACATAGAAATAACACTAGCAATTAATAAAACAATTACTAATAAATCTAAAAACTGTTTAATGAAAATCTGTAATATCGTATCACTTTTCTCACTTGTTAAAACATTTTTACCATATACTTCTAAACGTTGTCTAGCAGCCTCCTCACTAATTCCTTGAAGACTGGAATTAACTTCTTTTAATACTTCTTCAACATTCATTTGATACATCTTTTTCATAATTACCTCTTTCTTCCATTCACTTTCAATAAAAAAAGACAAACCCATTATTAAAAGCGTTTACTTTTAATAAGTCTTGTCTTAAAGATTTGGCCAGAAATTTTCATTTCGTGATGTTGACGCAAATCACACCTATTTGTGCGACTACTCCCTTATGTGTATATAAGTTTAATACATTTTACAAGAAAAGGAAAGCAAAAAATGAACATTAACAAAAATTTAACAATTTTGCCTTGCTCTTTGTCTTATAAAAGCAAAAAATATGATATGATTAATATAAATATAAGGAGTGCCTATGAAACTATTATTTAAACAAAAAATCTTTTCATGGTTTGATAGCTATGATATTTATAATGAACAAAATGAAGTTGTTTATCGAGTGCAAGGTAAATTATCTTGGGGACATTGTTTGCATATATACAATCAAAACGATGAGTTTATCGCACATATTCAAGAGATTGTATTAACCTTACTACCTAAGTTTGAGCTATATGAACATGAGCAATATATCGGTGAAATCAAAAAAGAATTGACGTTTTTTAAACCTGTATTTACAATCAATTTCAATGGTTGGCAAATTAAAGGCGATATTTTTGAATGGGATTATGAAATTATTGATGCCCATGGTAATCTAATCGCAACCATTAATAAGGAATTGTTTAATCTAAGTGATACTTATGTCCTCGATATTCAAGATCCTAGTAATGCATTACATGTCTTAATGGTTACCTTAGCCATTGATGCACAAAAGTGTTCAGGAAAATAAGCAAAAAAAAAGTTTATTTTCATAGCAAACAGTTTTTGTATACTTTTATCATAAAATCCACAAAAAAACTATACTAGATAGAATATTTTAAGCTTTCTATTAAGTATAGTTTGTTTAATTTATCATGGTGGAGGTTAGCGGGATCGAACCGCTGACCTCTTGCGTGCAAGGCAAGCGCTCTCCCAGCTGAGCTAAACCCCCATCAACAATGCTAATATATATTAGCATCATCAATCCTGTTTTGTCAATAATTTTTTACTCAATTTCTAATCAATTTCTACTTTACCACACTTGTAAACACCCATCGCATTATACAATTCTACTAAATCTTTGATATTATCCATTTCGCCATCATTGGCTACATTTAAAATATCATCTTCTAAATTATACAATGCAATATTAATTGTAACATCCATCTCAATTCGATTGTTCTTAGTATCTTTACTTAATTGAATACTAACACCTGATTCTCCTTCTGCTGCTGCATATTGTGTTTTAATCTGTTCAAAATAATCATCTAAACTAGCAGTCGCTAAATCGTCTTCACTAAAATGTAAATAACTAACATTATGTATATAGGTAATATTTCCTTTTTCATCATATGAATACGTTACTTTTACGCCTGCATCAGCGTTCTCTTCAAGTTGACAAACCACTTGTTTATCATCATTATGACTTGTATGTTTACTTTCTTTATCCTTACTACCACAAGCACTTATTAAAAGTAGGAAACAAAGTAAATAGCTTATTTTTTTCATTTACAAACCTTCTCTTTCATCTTTTACGATTATAACATACATAAAAGGTTAAGAAAAGATGTGCATTATACACATCTTCCTTGAACTATTTACTTTGAATATATTCATCCATTGCTTTAGCAGCTGTTTTACCAGCCCCCATTGCAAGAATAACGGTTGCTGCACCTGTTACAGCATCTCCTCCAGCGTAGACACCTTCACGAGTTGTTGCCCCATTTTCATCAGCAACTAGACAACCCCATTTATTTGCTTCTAATCCTTCTGTTGTAGAACGAATCAATGGGTTAGGTGAAGTACCAATGGACATAATCATACAGTCAACATCAAGGACAAAATTACTTCCTTCTTTGACGATTGGTCTTCTTCTACCACTTTCATCAGGTTCACCAAGTTCCATTTCTACACATTCCATACCACAAACATTACCATTTTCATCACCAATTACACGAATTGGATTCACTAATGTTTTAAAGATAATACCTTCTTCTTCAGCATGTTCTACTTCTTCTTTACGAGCAGGAAGTTCAGCCATACTTCTACGGTAAACAATGTAAACTTCTTCTACACCTACACGTTTTGCACAACGTGCAGCATCCATCGCTACATTTCCTCCACCGATAATCGCTGCTTTTTTCGCATGGAAAATAGGAGTATCTACCCCATTCTCATAAGCTTTCATCAAGTTGAAACGAGTTAAGAATTCATTTGCTGAGAAAACACCTTTTAAGTTTTCTCCTGGCATTTTCATAAAGTTAGGAAGTCCAGCTCCACTACCGATAAAGACTGCTTCAAAGCCCATATCGAATAGTTCATCAACTTCTAATACTTTCCCAATAACCATGTTTGTTTCAATTTTAACACCTAATTTTTTAAGTCCATCAATTTCTTTTTGAACGATTGCTTTTGGTAATCTAAATTCAGGGATACCATAGACTAATACCCCACCAGCTTTATGTAAAGCCTCAAAAATATGAACTTCATACCCTTTGTTCGCTAAATCTCCTGCACAAGTAAGTCCAGCAGGTCCAGCTCCAACAATTGCCACTTTATGACCATTTGGTGTAGGTTTTACTACTTCATCACTACCATGTGCCATGTGGTAATCTGATACAAAACGTTCTAAACGTCCAATGGCAACTGGTTCATTTTTAATACCACGAACACATTTTGCTTCACATTGTGTTTCCTGTGGACAAACACGTCCACAAACCGCTGGTAAAGCACTTGTTTCTTTAATAATCTGATATGCTTCTTCAAAATCACCTGTTTTAATTTTAGCAATAAATTCAGGTATGTTAACAGCTACTGGACAACCAGCAATACAAGGTTTATGCACACAATGCAAACATCTTTCTGCTTCTTCCATCGCCATTTCTTTCGTATATCCTAATGCTACTTCATCAAAGTTTTTATTTCTTACATTTGGATCCTGAACAGGCATTTCTACTTTTTTAGGGGCCATATTAGGCATATTAAGCTACCTCCTTGTGAAATAAATTGCAGTCTTCATCTCTTGCTTTTTCTTCAAAATCTGCGTATTGTCTACTTCTCGACATTGCTTCATCAAAGTCTACTAAATGTCCATCAAAATCTGGTCCATCTACACAAGCAAATTTCATTTCACCACCAACACTTAATCGGCAGCAACCGCACATACCTGTACCATCAATCATGATTGGGTTCATACTTACAATTGTTTTCACATTGTATTTCTTTGTAACTTCACATACAAATTTCATCATGATTAGTGGTCCAATCGCAATTACTTCATCAAATTGCTCACCATTTGCTAATAAGTTTTCAAGTACATTAGTAACTAATCCTTTTTCTCCTGCACTACCATCATCACTCACTAAATACATGTGATTGCTAACAGCATTAAATTCATCTTGCAATATTACTAAATCTTTATTTCTAAATCCAGTAATACATGTTACTTCTGTACCATTTTCATGTAATCCTTTCGCAGTTGGATAGGCAATGGCACAGCCAACACCTCCACCAATGACACAAACTTTTTTCATTCCTGTAATATGAGAAGGAACTCCTAATGGTCCAACAAAATCCATTACTTCATCATTTACTCTTAAATTATTTAAAATTTTTGTTGTCTTACCAACAATCTGGAAAATGATAGTAACCGTTCCTTTTTCGCGATCATAATCAGCAATCGTTAATGGAATTCTCTCTCCAAGCTCATGAGCACGAATGATAATAAACTGACCTGGTTGTGCTTTTTTTGCAATCAGGGGAGCTTCAATTACCAATTTCGTCACTGTAGGGTTTAATTCTCCTCTTTCTACAATTCTAAACATAATACTCCTTTCAACGACAAATGTCATTACATACAAATATATGATACTATTTTTAACAAAAAAAGAAAACCCTTTTTTAAGAGTTTTCTTAGCTTTTATTATCTTTTTTTCACTTATATACTTGCACTTTTAAGATTGCTGGAATTTTTTCTAATTCAGCCACTATATTTGTCCCTTTGGCCTCATCTACATCGACAATGGTATAGGCATAGTCATTTTTTGATTTATTCAACATATTCGCAATGTTTAACCCTTGTGCACTAACCACTTGAGAAATCTGTGCTAACATATTAGGCACGTTATGGTGGAAACAAGTAATACGCACCTCGCCTGCTCTTTCCATACTGCAATTTGGTAAATTCACTGCATTAGTAATATTTCCGTTTTCTAAATAATCACGCAATTGCTTGACTGCCATGATGGCACAATTTTCTTCTGATTCTGGTGTAGACGCTCCTAAGTGTGGAATACAGATTGCATTTTTTTGATGAAGAATTTTTCCGCTTGGAAAATCACATACATAATGAGCAACTTTACCTTCATTTAACGCTTTACACATTGCCTCTTCATCTACTAAACCACCACGAGCAAAATTAAGCACGTTCACGCCATTTCTCATTTTAGCCAACGCTACAACATCAATCATATCCTTTGTTTTATCATTTAATGGAACATGAATGCTAATATAATCACTATTACGATAAATTTCATCAGCTGATTTAACTAATTTTACATTTCTTGATAACTGCCAAGCAGCCTGTACTGATAGGTATGGATCAAAACCATAAACTTCCATACCTAAATGAAGTGCTAAATTAGCAACCTTAATACCAATGGCACCTAGTCCAATCACCCCTAATGATTTTCCTGCTAACTCACTCCCTTTAAATTTTGCTTTTTCTGCTTCTACTAATTCAGCGATTCCCTCTTTCGCATCAACACTTTCAATCCAGTTTAATGCTCTATGCATCGGTCTAGCACATGCTAACATACCAGCTAACACTAATTCTTTAACCGCATTCGCATTGGCACCTGGTGTATTAAAGACAACGATTCCCTTTTCGCTTGCCTTATCAATCGGTACATTATTTGTTCCTGCTCCTGCTCTTGCAATCGCTTTTAATTGATCATTCAATGGTATATCATGAAGCTTTGCACTTCTAACAATAATTGCATCCTCGCCTGTTATTTCTTCCCCATATTCATATTCATCACTAAACAGATTTAATCCTTTAGGTGAAATTTTATTATACAGCTTAATTTTTTTCATTATCCATTCTCCCTCTCAAATGTTTTCATAAAGTCAACTAATTTAGCAACTCCTTCAAGCGACATTGCATTGTAAATAGAAGCTCGCATTCCCCCAACTGAGCGATGTCCTTTAATATTTACAAAACCAGCCTTTTGTGCTTCTTTTATGAATTTTGCATCTAAATCAGCATCATTACTAACAAAAGGAATATTCATTAAAGAGCGATCTTCTTTTTCAACCGTTCCCTTAAACATTGTAGATTGATCTAAATATTCATAAAGCATAGCGGCTTTTTGTTGATTGATTTTTTGCATAGCTTTTAACCCACCAATTTCTTCTTGTAGCCATGTAAGCATTAAATCACACATATAAATAGCATACGTTGGTGGTGTATTAAACATACTACCCGCTTCCACATGTGTCTTATAATCTAACATTGTTGGCAAATTAGCAGGTGTTTCCTTTAATAAATCTTCACGAATAATCACAACGGTTAATCCAGCAGGTCCCATATTTTTTTGTGCACCTGCAAAGATTAAACCATACTTACTAACATCAACTGGCTCACTTAATATACAACTAGACATATCTGCAACTAAAGGAATATCCTTTGTATCTGGTAATGTCTTATATTTAGTTCCATAAATCGTATTATTTTCGCAAATATAGAAATAATCAATATCATTAGAAATCTCATACTCTTTTGGAATATAAGTATAATTTTTATCTTCACTATTCGCAACTAATACACATTCTCCAATCTTCTTTAATTCCTTCATTGCTTTTTTACTCCAAGCACCTGTATTGATCAATCCTGCCTTTTTATATTTTCCCAAAAGATTCAATGGAATCATGGTAAATTGTAAACTTGCTCCTCCTTGTAAAAACAATACTTTGTAATTGTCAGGAATATCCATTAATTCTCTTAATCTTTTTTCACAATCTTGGATAATAGCCATAAAGTCTTTCGAGCGATGACTCATCTCCATAACCGATTGTCCACTATCTCCATACTCCAGCATCTGTGCTGCTGCTTTTTCTAGTACCCATTTTGGCATCTGAGATGGTCCTGCACTAAAATTTAAAACTCTACTCATACTATAAATCCTCCTTATTTTCTTTAGCGTGTTTCTATCATATCACTGTTTACATTTTCTTTCAAGTGTTTTGTAAATTATTTACATATGGTAATGTAACTGATTACAATCAAAATGTAAGTAATTTACATTTCTCTTTACAATTGCTTACTTCCCCTCTATAATAAAGACTAACAAAAGAGGTGAAATTTATGATCGATGGACATATGCATTTAGAATATGGCGATTTAAGCGTCGATTATGTATTGGCGTTTGTTGAAAAAGCTAGAGAAAAAGGAATCAAACACATACAAATATTAGATCATACGCATCGCTTTAAGGAATTTGAACCAATGTATGCACAACTCAAAGCATATCCTGTACAAAAACAATGGCTAGAAAATCCAAAGATGAAATTTAAGGATACCCTTGATGACTATATGAAACTAATCAAAGAAGTAAAAGCGATGGATTTAGACATAGATGTGAAATTCGGCTTAGAGGTATGCTATGTTCCTGAATATAAAGATTTCTTAAAGGAAGTTTTATCTAAGTATCAATTTGATTTTTTAGTTGGTGCCATTCATTCTATTGACGCTATCTTATATGATATGCCTTTTTCAAAACAATTATTATGGGAAAAACAAGATTGTAACGCAATTTACAAACGCTATTATGAATTGCTACTTGATTTAATAGAAAGTGGTTTATTCACTCAACTAGCACACCCTGATACCATTAAATTATTTAACTATTATCCAACATACGATTTAACAGACACTTATCATACGATCGCTAAAGCACTAAACAAACATCACATGAAAGCAGAAAACAATACAGGTTGTTATTATCGTTACCAGCATAAAGATATGGGTTTAAGTGATGAACTATTAGCTATTTTCAAAGAACATAAGGTTGCTATGATGAGTGCTAGTGATGCCCACAAACCAGAAGATGTTGGTTGTTGTATTAAAGAGATATGGGATAAAACAATGAAATAAATAATTTGCATAATAAAAAGTCCTAAATCGTTGATTTAAGACTTTTTTTGCATTGATTATTGATTATTTTCCTAGAAATCTACTTCTGTGTCATAGTAGCAGCATTTTAATAATTTAACCATTTCTTCCTGTGTAGGAATGCGTGGGTTACTTCCTGTACAAGCATCATCAATAGCGTTAGCAGCAATGCTTTCTACTCTTTCTAAGAATACTGATTCAGGAACAAATCCAGTTTCTGCTGGAAGTCCATCAGCACCATAGTGATTAATGCTGTGAGGAATATTTAAATCATCATTCATTTTGCGTAAGTACGCAATTAATAAATCTACTTTTTCATCATCGCTGTTTCCACCTAAGCCCATGTAATCAGCAATCACTCCATAGCGTTTTTTAGCTGTTTCATCTTTTGCGTTGAATTTAATTACTTTTGGCAAGTACATTGCATTTGCAGCACCATGAATAATGTGTGCCCCCTGGTCTTCAAAGATTGCTCCTGTTTTATGAGCCATTGAGTGAACAATTCCCAATAATGCATTTGAGAATGCCTGTCCAGCTAAACATTGAGCATCATGCATATCAGCACGACAAGACATATCCCCTTTATATGATTTAACAAGGTTAGCCTGAATCATTTCAATAGCGTGAATTGCTAATGGATCAGTATAGTTACAGTTGGCAGTAGATACATATGCTTCAATCGCATGAGTCATAGCGTCCATTCCTGTATGTGCAACTAATTTAACTGGCATTGTTT
Organism: Erysipelotrichia bacterium; assembly: GCA_009916335.1. Next base: position 10,380 of record SAAR01000047.1, read on the forward strand.
CTGCTAATGCTGGATCAACAATCGCTACATCTGGTGTGATTTCAAAGTCAGCAATTGGGTATTTAATTCCTTTTGTGTAATCTGTAATAATTGAGAAAGCAGTTACTTCTGTCGCTGTTCCTGATGTTGATGGAATTGCACAGAAGTGAGCTTTTTTACGCAATTTAGGAATACCAAACACTTTACACATTTCTTCAAATGTGATTTCTGGATATTCATATTTAATCCACATTGCTTTCGCTGCATCAATTGGTGATCCTCCACCCATTGCAACAATCCAGTCAGGTTCAAATTCACTCATAACAGCAGCTCCACGCATTACTGTATCAACAGATGGATCTGGTTCAATTCCTTCAAATAAGATTACTTCCATTCCTGCTTCTTTTAAGTATTCTTCCGCTTTCGCTAAGAAACCATTACGTTTCATAGCACCACCACCGACACAGATGATCGCTTTCTTACCTTCTAGTGTTTTTAGTGCTTCTAATGCACCTTCCCCATGATATAAATCTCTAGGTAATGTAAATCTTTGCATATTCATTTTCCTCCTTAGGCTACATTTGTAACCCCTTACCTGAGTTTTATTCTACTCTCTTCTTTTTTTAATTTCAATACCTTTTTGTGCAGAAATTCACAAATATTATAAATAAATTTTTTCTATACAAAATCCCAACAAAAAATTAACGAACTAATTGCATTCTTTGCTTATAATCAGGCATATGATACTGGATAACTTGATAGAAAGAAGCACTATGGTTCGGTTGTATAAAATGTACTAATTCATGCAATACAACATATTCCATAAATCTTTCATCATAATGAATTAATCGCTCATTTAAAGTAATCTGTGCCTTACTAGGAATACAACTACCCCATCTGCTTTTCATCTTTCTAAACTTCACCGTAGGATACATGAAACGATAGTCCTTTAATTTTTCATAATACATATCGACTAATGGCAACATGCTTTGTTCACACACTTTACGAATAAAACGCAAGATGTATTTATGTGCATCTTCTATTTCCTTGTAATACACATATAAATTTTCATGATCATAACATATTTTATTTTGATTGCTTTGTATTCTAACAATTGTCAATCGTTTACCAAACAAATAAAAATAATCATCGCTAATTACATCTTCATAATTCATCTGTTGTTTTTGCAACATTTTTTGTTGTTTCTGTAAAATCCATTGTGCCTTTTCAAAAACAAAGGCGTCAATTTTACTCTGTGGTACAAACGCATTACAAGTTACAAGCAAAGTTCCTTCTTCACTAATACGCAATGTTATATTTTTTACTTTTTTAATATGTAATGTATAAGAAATGCTAAGTCCATCTCTTGTTAGTGTTTTCTTTTCTATTTTCATAGCAATAGAATAAGCTATCTTCTATAAAAAAGCAATCTTTTATGATAAACTAATACATGGTGATATATATGAAAACAAGTAACCCTTTTCCATACACATTAGATAACAAACGTTATCATACATGGAATTATTATTTAAAAAACACTTACCATCAAAAAGTATTTAAGGTTCCTTTAAATGCCAACTTTTCCTGTCCTAATCGTGATGGGACTTGTGGTGTTGGTGGTTGTCGCTTTTGTGGTTCTTTAGGCAGTGGCGAATATGCAGGTAACATTCATGATGATCTTGCAAAACAATTCAAAGAAGTCCACAATGTTATGAAACGTAAATGGCCTGACGGTTTGCCAATGGCTTATTTCCAAGCCTATACCAATACTTATGCTCCATTAGAAACATTAAAAGCCTATTTCACTCCTTTTATTGAACGTGAAGATATTGTCGCATTAGCCATTGCAACTAGAGCAGATTGCTTAGAAGATGATAAAATAGCATATTTGCAATCTCTCACAAAGAAAAAAGCCATTTGGATTGAACTAGGCTTACAAAGTATTCATGACAGCAGTGCAAAAGCGATGAATCGAGGGCATGATTACGCTACATTTTTAGATTGTATTGAACGATTAAAGCATACCGATTTAAAAATTTGTGTCCATTTAATTAATTCATTACCTAATGAAAACAAAGAAATGATGATTGAAACGGCTAAACAAGTAGGACAATTACCAATTCATGCTATCAAAATACATATGCTTCATGTATGTAAACACACACAATTGGCAAATGATTACCAACTAAACCCTTTCCCTCTTTTATCCTTAGAAGAATATGTTGATGTTGTAATTCAACAATTGGAACATATTCCAGCAAACATTATCATTCAACGTTTAACAGGAGATGGAATGAAAGAGTTATTAATTGCTCCCCACTGGACACTAAATAAAACAAACGTATTAAATAGTATTGATAAAGAAATGGTTAAAAGAAACACATGGCAGGGAAAATTTGTATAATTCCCTGCCTTTTTAACATTTCTATTAACATGTTATATTGATCATGGTGCGATAACGCCACTCCAGACGCCCGCTTTACATCATTATTATTAATTAATCATTTATCAGCTAGAGTAGTTCCTCAGCTTTTTGATAGTTATATTTTAACACATCTTACTGCTTTTCACAAGAAAAACAAAAAAATTATTACGCCACAAAATAAGAGGATCTAAAAAGAAGTGAGATGTATCATTATACGCAAATACCGTTCTCACTTAATTTTAGAGGCTCGTTTTATTCTTGTTTTTTAGTGTTTTCTGTATATTTTATACTAATTTTATCTTTTTCATACGATATGTCGATTCGCTCTACATTCGATAAAATCAATGCTCTTTTTTGCAAATCCGTTAAGGATTTCCAATCTTTCCAATCTGCATGATTGAATTTTAAGATTTCTATATTTATTTTTTTAATACTTTCATATAATTTTTTTAGTGTTTCTTTATAATAATCCAATTCTTTTAACAATATATTATCTATTTATTTTCTAAAAATCAAATAAGAACTATCACAATATAAATACCATCTTATTAAGAGCAAATTCTTAAATTATCCTTAACTAAAGAAATAAATATATACCTACTATTCCTCATATACACATTTAGATAGTAGTTCTTCAAACGAGTCAGCAAGCAAATGCCTTTCTTCATCAAAAAATTCATCTCTATCAATAAAGTATATTTTGTGATCTAATTTTGAAAAACAATACAAACTGTCTCCAGCATCACACATAAATGGTATCAAATCAGGATAAGCATCTTTTATATTATCAATATCCTCAGAAATAGAGTATAAATCCTTACTATTCTCAAACTTCAAAAAAGACATAACTGAAAAATCTTCAAAATCATAGTTGGAAACAATTTTATCTACATGAATAAGTGCATCAAAATATGCACCGTTCAGCTTTGAAATATTCTTCTCCATAAAATCTGGAAAAATGATATTATACTTCTTTTTCAAATCTTCGAATAACTCCTTATTAAGCTCTGCTGGAGAATCACAAATGACATCCAACAATTCCTCATAACTAGAAACATCATCAATAATATATTTAACCTCTTTTTTTACTTCTTTTTGTTTTTTCTTTTTTAATCCAAACATTCTTTCTCCTCTCCTTAGACAGTTAAGTTAATCATATATCTATTACAAAAGTTGAAGCAAACAATATAGTCTGCTTCAACTTGCTAAGCAACTTGTTATCGGAGCATATTAAAATAATGCTTTAAATCTGATGCTGAGCCGATATGCCATACATTTTTATGGTGCCGACGAGAAGAATCGAACTTCCAACCTATTGATTACGAAACAATTGCTCTACCATTGAGCCACGTCGGCATATTTCTCTTGATAAAAGGTATTATACCACTCTACTTTTATTTTTCAAGCAGAAGAAAAAAGAACAATTATCCTTATGCAAAGATTAAAAGTTTGAATAGATTTGTCAACAGTATATGAGATAACCTCATTTAAAAATTCGTATTAAGGTCAATTTCTCAATTCATTAAAACATCATTATCACAATTTTGCACCTAATTTGTCCTTATTTTTATGTTTGAGTTAAATTCTAAATTGCATTTATTACTCATATTCTAATGAAATAGGCATTTTCTTCATAGAGGGTTTACTATGCCACATTCTTCTTGTTGCCTTTATATTAGAAATTATATAGTTTTTATCTAATTCTTCATAATTTATAAGCTCTTCTTTTTCCCGTTCTTTATAATAGTTTTCATAATAAAATTTTGCTAATTCTAAATCGTCATTTAACGAACAAATATTTTTTAAATCTAAACCAAATCTTGCGTACTTTTTTTCTCCATAATTGGAAATATATTTTATCATCCAGTCTTTCGCAAATTTTATATCTCTTAAGTTTCTATAAAACATTATTTCTTCTTTTGCAATATTTGCTAATTGCATTACTTCATTTCTAAATTGTTCTTCATTTTCATATTTTATAAAATCCCCATACCTAGCAGCAATCTTTCTTGGAAAGCCAAAGCCCAAAAAATCTCGTTGAGTGCTTTTCCATAAAAATGTAATTCCTATATTTAAGTATGTCCCTCTACTAAAACTTGAAGGCTGAAATTCAACAACTGTAAAATAATATTCATTATCGTCAATATATAATCTTGATGTGCCTTTTTGAAACACACCAAGAGGAATTAAAATTTCTTTACCTATTTCTTTTATTATTTTTGAATGAATATTTTTATCTTCCAAAATCTTCACCCCCCCCTTCTAAAC
>SAAR01000396.1 GCA_009916335.1 Erysipelotrichia bacterium
GTTATTCAATGAAGCTTTCTTTATCGACCTTGCCCAAAGTCTCTTTGATGAACTCGACACCCATCCTCATTATAAGATTCACTACATTGGATTGGGGGCGAGTAATTGTACAGGCATTCATAAACGTAAAAGCTTTTCGATTTTAGAAATTGAAAAGGATACCAAACATGCCAAACTTACCCAAGGATTGATGAAAATTAGGGATAAGTATGGGGTGGATATGATTGGGTATGCGAGGGAGAGGGCAGGCTAAATATCTCAATTTTATCTTCACAAGTTAACGTACATTATTTCTCCATTCATCCAAAGATTTAGGCTTGCAAGAATACCTATTGGATGCATTATGAACCATTATATTATTATTTTTCCACAAATCTAAGTCGTTTTTTTTACGTTTTCCAAATTTGTCAAAACCGTCTCTGCCATAACCCTCTTTATTGTAGCCATTTTCATTATATCCATTCAAATCATAGCGCGTTTGTGTGATTTTATGAATTCCAGATCTATGAAATTTATCTTTATTATACCCGTTAATATCATACCCATTCTCATCAAAATATGAAGATGTGAATTTATTCAAACCAGCCTTATTCCATCCAACAACAGTATAGCCTTCTTTATCATATCCTTTGCAGTCGAACCCATTCCTGTCAAAACCATCTCTATCGTAACCCTTTTGATTAATCCCTAAGTGATTATATCCCTTAATATCATACCCATTCTGATCAAAATAAGAAGACGTTAATTTATTTAAACCGGCCTTATTCCATTCAAAAACAGTATAACCTTCTTTATCGAAACCATCAGAGTTGAACCCATATTTATCGAAACCCTCTTTATTGTAGCCATGAACATCATAATGGTTACCAGTGATTCTATGAATGCCTTTACTATTCCAATGGTGAATATTCCAGCCATTAATATCAAATCCCTCTTCATCATAGCGCTTAGATGTTATTTTATGGATGCCACTAGCATTCCAATGTTTGCTATTCCACCCATCGATATCATAGCCGTCCTTATCAAAAGGAGTCCCTGTTAATCGATTGAGACCTTGGGCATTCCAATTTTGAGCGTTAAATCCATCCGGATCTAACGAAATCCCTGTGATTTTATTGATTCCTTGAGAGGTCCACCCATTTTTTAGAATGCCTAAGGTGTACAAACGTATTTTTAGAGCTTTAAAAATATTCGTAAACATATTTGATTACCTTGATGAATTATAGAAGATCAAAGATGATTGTTTAATCTTTACTTACCAGAGATAAAGACTTTCTCATATCATTTTCAAACAGTTTTCGTAAAGAAGAAGGTTCAACAATGATAAGATCAGGAATCCACTGCTTAATAAAAGGCAGAATTTCTATAGGCTGTGTGTAGTGCAGACTAAAAATGATGCTACCATCAGGCTCTACGTGAAGCATTTTTTGACTTATGAAAAACGGTTTCATGCCTTCTTGGAAATATCGAGCTACACAAGGTGTAGCCTTTATGATAGCTGTTTGCATAGGAACCCCATATAAGCTCATTGCATTTTGCATTGTCTCAAAATAAGATGTATACTTTAAAAGAACGTTGGATCGATAGTTTGTATTGGTTTTAGAGTAAAGCACCTCTTTAATAAAAGAAATTCTGAGCAATCGAAACATATCCTCGTGTGTTTCAATAGCTAAGTACCAATTGTTATTTGTAAAAATAATTTTAAGACATTTAACATTTTCTAGGTGTTCAACCTGTTCATATTCATAAACAATTGTGCGATACTCATGATTTTTGACTGCTTTTTTTAATAAAGAAACATATTTCATAGAGCTGGCATTTTGGAGATTTTCAAAAGGATTGGATCGAAATAAAAAAATGTCTTTATCTTTGGCAATACTTCTTTCTATCTCTTTTTTCTCTTCATTGGAATCTTTTGTCAAAAAGGTAGGATCATTGGCATGAATCATGGATAAAACCCACTCAAGTTCGTTGCGCTCTTCTAAAAAGTAACGTAGCGTATCTGAAATATCTTTTTTATGCTCCGAAATACGGTAGACAGTAAGGCGCTTTCCATCAATGGTTTTCAATTTCTTCTCTGTTACTAAGACGTGAGAAAAATAGATGTGTAACTCATCAAGATACCGTCTTAGTGTTCTAGAATTTATATTTAACTCTTCACACAGTGCGTTATCTAAAGCATAAAGCTCATGGCCTTGGGATAATTTTTCCATAAGCGTAAAAAGATGAATAAATTTTTTATCAGGACCACTTCCCATACATACCCTTTATGATTTTTTAGGCTTCTTCAGAGTTCGTCTCATCTAAAATCACATTAATGATATCAATGTATTTTGCAGCAATAAGGCCTACTTCATCGTGAGCTTTTTGAAGAAGAAAACTGACAAGTTCAGCTTTTCGTGAATGTTTAAGAGGCCTATAGCCTTTTTCTTGCATAAACAAATCAATCATCTCTTTGCGCTCAGTATCGTGTTCTAAAAAAACATCATAATGCTTTGCTGCTTTTTGTTCATTGCATGCTTTGCAACTAGGGATAAGATTACCGATATGGTGTTCTCCTAATGCATCACGGTTGATGGGTATAGCATGCTCCATCAAGAGCTCACCCGATGTTCCACAATACGCACAACTATGATTAAAAAAGGCCTTGGTTTCTTGCCAATCTTCTTGCGTAAAACCCTCATCGCCTAGATTACTCAAAATATTGCGAATGGTAAAGTTTTGAGCATTGCCAATGGCATTGCCTTTGTACCTTGCGGTCATTCTTGTGGATATATAACTTTTAGAAGCAGAGGATCGACGCTTCTTTGTACCTGTTATTGATTTTTCTAAAGCAAAAGGCTGGTTTTCAAAATCCATATTTAAAGGTATGCCAAGCCTCTGCAAGTATTCAATAAAGGGCTGTGTGCTTCCAATAAACCATTGGCTACTGATTCGATAGTGCTGGCCTAAAATGG
>SAAR01000397.1 GCA_009916335.1 Erysipelotrichia bacterium
ATTTTAAGAGCTTTCAATTCATTGATTTCTGATTTATACTCTTCTAGTAATTTTTTATCCTGTAAGGCTAGACGTTGTTGTTGGTCTAAAAGATTTTGCGTTTATTTTTGAGCTTTCACTAAACTTTTGATTTGTTCATTTTTTTTGCAATTTCATTTACAAACACTTCTCTTTGAAATTTAAAGTCTTCAATTTGTTCATCTTTCACTTTTAAAATTTCTGATAATATAGTTTCGTCCTTGCCGATTCTATCCTTGCTAGTTTGACATTAGTCCACAATATATTTACAATGTTTTTTACATTATAATCTACATTGTGTTTATATTATGTTTTCGTTTTTCAAGTTTTGCTTCAGCAAATCATTTAAAAATTTAGATGTATTTGAGTACCCTTGCATACTAGCTAATTTAACTAGCCCTTCTTTTACAGATGGTTCTAAAGTATAAGAACAAGTTATCCTTTTTTCATTATTTGTCTCATTAACTGGTAGATTACTATTTTTCTTTTTAGTCATCACTTTTTTTATATTATCTGTATCTAAATCAAAAGCCATTATATTTCCCTCTCCTCTATAAACATTATGAAAATATTGTATATACATTATTTTTCTATTGTATTTGTGATATTACGGAATGTACTATCTAACGCATTAAAAAAAGTTTTGTTTTTAACATTTATTTCTTTATCTTCCTGCATTTCAACAATTGGAGTCCCGTCTAATGTTGACCGATTAAACAGTTCTTTTTCAGGAATTAAAGCTATTACATTTTTATCCTCTGAAATCTTTTGCGAGAACTCTTTAGATGATTTTGTATTATGTCGTATCCTATTACCTATAAATAATGTTTGTGCTGTGATATAACTTTCTCTTGATCTTACGTCAATCACTTCATCTTTAAAGTTTGATAGTCTTTCTAATAATAAACTTTTTGATGTAAATCCATACTGACTAGGTTCAATTGGACTGAGTATGTAATGACTGATAGCTATAGCATTTTTTGTTACAGTTAAAAAATCAGGGTGGCAATCAATTAAAACAAAATCATATTTTCTTATTGTATCGATATTATCTTGAAACCACATCATCAAAAGTAAATCTTTATTATGTTTTGTACTCAATTCAGTTTCTAATTCATCAAGCATAGGAGAAGATGGAATAATATCCAAATTACTATGGATATTATGAATTTCTACTTCCCCACCTTCAAAAATATTATAAACAGTATTTTCTGTTGTAAATAAATTATATGTTTGACTTAAACTACATTGATGGTCACAATCAATTAACAAAACATTTTTACCTTGTTTTGATAGCCACTCTCCATAATTGAATGTCAATGTTGTTTTTCCTACTCCACCTTTAATGGCTGCAAAGCTGATAATTCTCATGGTCTTTCCTCTGTTCTAAATTATTTATGCAATGTATTTACAATATTTTTATATTATATCATAAATATATTGTAAATACAATATAAAATACAATATAAAAATATTGTCCTTTGTTTCTTTTTATAAATAATCTTTTGCTACTTCTTCTATAGTCCTTGGGGGCTGTTTCAAAAACTTTGTTTTGCTTTCTTCTGGTTGCTTTGTGTCGCCACTATCGAGGTAGCGCACTACAGCCGTTTTAAGGTACTTAACAAGGTTAGGCTTAGAATAGTCCAATTTCTTGCTTGAAACGTATTCTAGGTGCTTTCTGACACCTTTAATACCAACTATTTCTTCTAGTTGTTTATAAAGGGGGTAAACTTCTTGTTGAAGATTTGCCATTAAAGAAATATCTGTCATTTCTACTGGAGAAATCAACGAGCTATCTATCAACTCCATAGTAAAAATACTCTGCATTGCTTCAGCAAATAATGCCTGCTGACTCACTTCTCTATTTGCTTTATCTTGTAGGTAAGCAGGGTCTTGTTCTCTTTCCTTGTATTCTCCATTTAGTTCCTGTGGCTGTGCTTTCTTAGATATATGGAACTGTATGGAGTCGATTGAACGTCCTTTTTTCAATTTTTCGTACGAAACATTAAAATGAGTATGTTGAGTGATTTCCTCCGTTGCGTTTTTTAAAACTCTTGTTTCAAAATGAGGGAAATGTTTATATTCATTTAGCGTATCAGTAAGTTGTCTTAATTCTTTAACAGGTAGTGAAGGGTTAGCATACTCTTCTAATTGTTCCTGTCGTCTTCCGCCTTGATTAGCATAATGTTCATACTGGTTATAGTGCATGGATAACCATTTATAAAGGATAATAGAATACTTACTATTTAGCTCTGTTACATCAGACAAAGCATACTGTGTGAAATTCGTTTTAAGATCAATTAAATAAGGCATAATAGCAATATCAAATCGTATCATCACTTCATCATGATAATCAGTCCATTTCACTTCTGGAATTGGCACGATACTTCTATATTCAAAACCCTTTTCCTTTTTTTCTTTCACTTCAAAAAAAGCCTGCTTTTGCATGATTTCAATCGCTTCTTTAAACCGAGTATGTTTGTTGCTGTCAGTAACTTTAAAGAATTTAAAGAGTTCAGTTTTTGATAAATAGATGATATTATCCTTTGGAGGATTATCCGTATCAATATAAGATACTGCCAATTCAAAAATTTTAAGAGGTGTTTTATCCATTTTTGCAACGGACGAAATGAGATCGTTATGCTCTACTACTTTTCTTTTTTCAATATCATTCATTTTGATTATCCGATTTTCTTTTGTTATAATAGGCATGAGCTATCTTCTCCTTTGAGGGTAGTGTAATAGGCATAGAGAAAGTGATTTAGTCGTCTATTTTCTCTATGTTTTTATTATACAAGTATACAGTCACTTTGTAAAGTTTTTTGTGACTGTATACATAGTTTTTTGTGACTGTATACATAGTTTTTTGTGACTGTATACATAGTTTTTTGTGACTATATAATCTTATCAGAGTGCATAAACATTGAC
>SAAR01000398.1 GCA_009916335.1 Erysipelotrichia bacterium
CCGGTCTTTTCGACCTCCGCAGAAGAGATAGACCTGACCGGAGAAGGGATCCAGATTGAATTGACTTTTGACAAGGTAGGCGAGAGAATCAATCCCTTGACGCATATCCGTTTTCCCGCAAACCAAGTAGACTAGACCTAAATCACTGAGTCGAATGGTCATAGTGCAGTACCTTATCCAAAATCGTTTCCATGACTTCATGGTTGATAGATTGGAAGAATGTGACTTCCGTTTTTCCGAGACGAATTTTCATCAGAATATCGTTTCTGCTTTTCTTTTCAAAGCGGCGAGATTGGGGAATAGTCAATGGGATGATGGGCTGTGACATAAAAAACCTCCAGTTTGTTTTTTATAACAGTATACTGGAGGAGTGAAAGATTGGATAGGTGCCTTGTTATGGGGCGGTTACTTTATATTCAAATATCCCACTTAAAGACTGTTTTGAAGGAAGTAGTTAAATCAGTTGCAAAGACCCTATGAATATCTTCAACAGATTGTACAGCTTCTTCTTCAAAAATAATATGTCGCATTTGACTTTGAACTCTGCGGTTTGATAACATTTCTACTGCCTTAATGAAATCTTCTCTTCCTGAGCGAGAAGAACCTACAGCTGTCAAGCCCTTTTCTAAAATATCGCGTGTATTGATGGCTATTTTATTATCACTAACACCCATTAACATTATTGTCCCCTGTGGCTTAATCAAATCAATAATATCATTAATTGCAGGTTCGCTACCTTGACCACCTGCACATTCAAAAGCATGATCGAATTTTAATTCAGATGGAACTTCATTTGTTAAATATGTAGCATAAACAAAATTAAATAAACGTAATTTTTCAGGGTTTCTACCTACAACTGTAATTCGTATTTCAGGATACAAATAGTGCAAGGCACTAGCTAAAACAAATGCTAAACTGCCATCAGCTAGAACTAGTACATCTTTACGAATATGATGAGCTAATCTATCAAACCGATTTATGGCATGCATAGCAACACTTGTAAATTCTGAAAGTGCAGCAATGGCATCTGGTATACTATCGTAGGGTACTGTTCTATCTACTGGTAAAGAAACTGTTTCTTGCATGAACCCATCATAACCACTTGATAAAAAATAGGTGCCTGGACGATAATTCTCGAAAAATACTTCATCGCTTGAACATGGTGGTTGGTTAGGTATCATCGCAACTTTTTGACCAACTTGATAGGTACCTGTTGGATCCGCAACTACTATCCCACATGCTTCGTGAATGGGTGCCATTGGTAATTTTTTTGATAATATCTTTGGTTCTCTTTTTCCCTGATAATAGCGTTGATCCGCATGGCAAATAGCCAAATAATTGGGTTTAATCAAAACATTACTAGTATTATTAATGTCAATATCTTCAAATTTTATTGAGATATTTTTGGGCTTTATCAATTGATAAACTTGGTTTAACATATTAATCTTCCTCAATCATACTACGAGCAATTTTCAAATCTGTAATCGTTGTAATTTTTATATTTGAGTACTCTCCAGCAGCCAATGCAACTTTCTTACCACTCAGTACGAAAATTTTACATGCATCCGTCAAAATTGTTTTTTGTTCCTCATCTAATTCATGGTATAACTTTAAGAAATCATTCATCCTAAATGTCTGAGGAGTTTGACCTTGAAAAAGAAATTGACGTTCAGGTATATCCGTAATGAAAGTATTGTCTACACTTTGGACAATTGTATCTGTAGCTTCTACAACAGTATCTACCGCATCTGAGGATTGAATTAACTTTATGTTTTCCTTAATTGATTTAATGGAAATAAACGGTCTAACCGAATCATGTGTAATCAAAACATCATCATTTGTCAGCCCATTACTGTTCTCAATTGATAAGATAATATTCTCGATAGTTTCGTTCCTTTCTGAGCCACCATTAACGATTACTATTCTATCTCCATAATTTGTTAAATATTTTTCAACTAAATCTTCGGCATATGTTACCCAATCAGGATGTACTCCAACAAAGATTTGTTCTATCTCTGGAACTAACAAAAATTTTTCAATCGTATGAATCAGTATTGGACGATTTCCTAATTCCAAGAACTGCTTAGGCATATCCTGTATACCCATTCGAGTTCCTTTACCACCCGCTAAAATTCCTGCATAAATCATAACTTCACCTCTTTACTAACTTTTTTGCTATATTAAGATATATGTATAATATCAAGTGATAAATTTTTTCGTGTACCATTAGCCCCACCAATGCTAGTTTTCGACCTCTACCTATGTACTGATTTTTAATAATATTAATAAAGTTTATTCTTAAAAAATTTATTATTATTTTTTTTTCAGTTATAGTATGTGGTTTGTCCAATTTTAAAATCTTATCCAGTACAAAAAAATGACTCCAATATCGGCGATAGGATGTTTCATTTCTTAACTCAATAAACTTTTCTAATAATTTATAATTATTTTCATGTGCCTCAATAATACTTAAATCAGATACTTTGTAAGGAGTCATTGTAATCGACCCTTCTCTACGATAATAATTATAAAGCGGTTGTAAGTCAAAGACTGCCTTCTCACACTTTAATAGATAACCAATAATGAAATGAGCATCTTCATATGTTTTCCCAACAGGAAATGGTGTTTCTGATAGTAGATTTTTCTTGTAAAGTTTCGTCACTGAATGCATTGTAGCATTGTCTGAAGCTAGTACTTTTTTTAAAACTTCCAACTTTGAATATACAAAGTAACCCTCAGTTAAATCGTTAATACTTGCTTTAAAATTAGGGTAAATATTCCAAATACCACAAAATGAAATATCTGCATTTTCTCTAGTAAGAGAATCATACAAAACTTCGTACATAGTCGGTTCGATAGTATCATCTGAATCTACAAAACCTATTAAATCTGCACGGGCCTGACTTACTCCAACATTTCTAGCGTCACTAAGCCCTCCGTTTTC
>SAAR01000399.1 GCA_009916335.1 Erysipelotrichia bacterium
CTATAAGACACCCGAGGAGTGCTTTAGGGAAGAAATGCTTGCAGCACTTACTGCATAAAGGTTCGCCGGGTGTTCAACTTATTATTGCAATTCGGGGTAAAATATAGTTATATACATGTGTTATTAGTGTTAAGTAAAGGGGATTAGCGCTATGGAGCTTAATGAAAATTGTCATGAATATAGCGTCTATCAAACATTGTTAGATAAGTATCTGACTGGCGAAGTTGAAGATGACGAAATTATTTTGTTATATAGAGATAAAGACGGAACTATAACAGATTGGTACTATAACCATGATATTATGAAAGAGTTTAATTTATTTGATGAAGACATTGATACAAAATGGATTTTTGTATATCAAGCTATAGGCCATACCTTTAAGGAAGCTATAGTATTAGATACTCTTTTAGAGTTGGAGTATCGACTAATGGGAAGCCCTAAAATTAAAGATTTACGCGAAAAACTAGGATTTACTTTAGATAAATTAGCCTTTGAATTGCGTATACCAGTAAGGACTTTGGAGCGGATAGAAAAAGGTTTAGAAATGCCGCCTAATTACATCATGCGGCCTATCTATGTTAAGTTAGTCAATGAAGTAAAACAAAAAGAATTTGAAGATCGGATCAATAAATTAGCCGAAGACAATCCAAACGATGACTTTATGTAGCTACTAATTAAAGATTTGTTTAGAGAAGAAAATAACGAAGATTGATATAAAGGGGTTAGCATTATGGAATTAAATACAGAAATCAGTGGGTACCAGCCATATATTAGACTAATGGATCTATATATAGCAGGCATGTTGAAAGACGATGATATTATTTTATTCTGCCGTAATGGTGATGGAACTATAGCCGATTGGTTTTTTAACCATGACTTTATGCAAAAATTAGATTTTGAAGATCCCGATATGCCTTTTGATGATCAAGCATGGATCCTTTTATATCGTATAGAGCTTGAATCTAATAGTTTAATCGAAGCTACAGTATTAGACGTTTCCTTAGAATTAGAGTATCAGTTAATGGGAAGCCCTAACATTAAAGACTTACGCGAAGAATTAGGACTTAGCTTAGAAGATCTAGCTATAAAACTACGCATACCAAAGATGACATTATATAGGATTGAAAACGGATTAGAAATACCACCTAGTTACTTTATGCGAAGTATATATGTCCAATTAGTAGACGAAGTAGAGCAAGAACGATATGAAGAAGAAAATCCTAGAAATGACTTTTTAGATAAACTCTTAAATGGTACACTTAACGAAGACAATAAAAAAGATGAAAAGTATAACGAAGCTTTAGAAGCTGTAATCGCCGAAATGCTTGACGATAGCATTGATAATATAGGTAAGAAAAAGAAGAATAATTTTAAAGAAGAAGAAATATATATCACGCCTTCAAAAACAGCGATTGATAACTTTTACAAAAAAGCTTTTGCCGATTTAGAAGAAAAAATCCAAAAGAAGCTAGAAGATAATGATTGACTTTTAATGGTTGCTTCTACCTTCGTTACCCTAGAATTTATTTCGTTTTGTTGCTTCTGAAAGTCATGGATAGTACTCCGAATATCTTTTACAATATCAAGAATTAAATCTATGTTATTCATTAATTATTTAACCTTTGTACTTAATGAGAAATTCGGATACTGCTTCTTGGTATGCTTCCGGAACTAGAAGCACTTCATCGGATACAGCCGATTCATCAAGTGTATATTTACCTACGATAACTAATTTTGCATAAGCTGAAATTAGCCAGGTTTTTAATTTTTTAATTGGTTTCTTCATGCTCGGCCACCTCTTTTAATTCTTCTAACTGTGTCTGTAAGTCTGTTATAGCTT
This sequence comes from Erysipelotrichia bacterium, assembly GCA_009916335.1. The sequence goes on from SAAR01000399.1 coordinate 1,841, forward strand.
CAAGTACGAAGATTGGATCTAACTCAATAGATGAATCTAAATCGTCATTATCGCTGGTAGGATTGGAAGGAATAATATCTACTTTAGTATTTTCGGTAGGTGGTGCCAGCGTAAATGATTGTAAGTATTCTTCTAGTGTTAAGATTTTAGCTCCGTCTTGTAAGCTGGATTCTAGCAACTCTTTATAGTCGCTGATTCCCATAATTTTATCGTCTAAAAGTAAGATAAACATAGGCATTGACCTTATAAAGCGTCTCCAATGTAGATAGCGGAATCGCTGAACGTAAGACTTTTGCCGCTTAAATAAGATACTTCATATTCGCCATTGCTATTTAGGTTATAGCCTAAAATAGATTTTTCAGTTACTACTTTAGTAGTGCCATAATAATCGCCCTGGAAGGATAAATTCAAATTGTTAGCCTTATAATTTAGAATTTCGATTTTTTCCGGTACGAATGGAAGGGATAGATAACCATTAATTTTATCAACATTAGCTAAATCGATAATTAAGCGTTTTACTGCATTTTGTAAAGGTTTTAATGTAGTACTTCTTAATTCATTGCGTCCGCCTTGAATAAATTCAAGTACTGCTTTAGTACCTTTTACGGAAAGTTTCATATTGGGATTAGTTTCTTGATAAACTACAGCCGGAGTATCATCTTCTTTAACTTTTTCAACGTTTTTAGAAGCTACTACTTTGCCTAATAAGTTAATGTATTTAATATTGACGAAATCGCCAGTATTTTTTGGTACTGGTACGATAGCTTTATTATTTAAGATTTCGACTGCTTCTTCGTCGCCGATTTGTACTTTGAAATGATTATAGCCGTGTACTGTAATATTTTCGTCTCCGTCATTGAATGTATCTACTCCAAACGGATACATAGCGTCAACGCTTTCATAAGGAATCATGAAAGAGTTGGATCCTAAAACTTCATTTAGATTATCTAAAACTGTTAATAATACTGTGTCTAAATCTTCTCCAGGAAGATAAACATTTTTTTCTGGCGGATTGTATAATTAAGTTGAACACTTAAAAATCCATAGCGAACCCTTGTGGTAAAATGTAGTTGCACAAAAAACACAACCACAAAGGAGAATC
>SAAR01000400.1 GCA_009916335.1 Erysipelotrichia bacterium
GCCGGTGATATGAAAGACATGCTGACGCAAGATTTTATCAACCAATATGGCAGACCGGATGTGATCATTACCGATCCTCCCCGTGCCGGTATGCATCAGGATGTAGTAGATGTTATTTTGTTTGCAGAACCTCAACGTATTGTTTATGTGAGTTGCAATCCGGCAACGCAAGCGCGTGATTTGGCTTTGTTGGATGAAAAATATAAAGTGACTGCCGTGCAACCGGTAGATATGTTCCCGCATACGCATCACGTTGAGAATGTGGTATTGCTTGAAAAGCGATAAAAACCGGACCATATGAATGGTCTTTATAAATGATGAATTATGGTGATAACCAAAAAGAAAAAAGAAAAGAAGAGTAAGCCTGTAGCAAGAGCTAAGGCAAAATATACAGCGTATTCTGTGAAAGAGGCCAGCGAACTGATGGATTTCTTGATGAATAAGATAGACGGTATAAGCAGAACTACAGCGAAATCTCTGTTGAGCAAGCGCATGGTTATGGTCGACAATGTGATCCGCACGCAATATAATCATCCGCTTAAGCCGGGTATGAAGGTGCAGGTGAGCAAAAACAAGGGCAATAAAGAATTTAGAAGCAGTCTCCTGAAACTGGTGTACGAAGATGCTTATCTTTTGGTGGTTGATAAACGCGAAGGACTTCTCACCATAGGAACTGATAAGCAGAAGGAACGTACTGCTCACAGCATCTTGAATGAATATGTGCAACGTTCGGGCAAAAACCATAGAATATATGTGGTACATCGCTTAGACCGTGATACATCGGGCTTATTGGTTTTTGCCAAGGATGAGAAGACCAAAATTACTTTGCAGGATTATTGGGACAGAATTGTGAAAGACAGAAGGTATGTGGCTGTTGTATCGGGTGAGGTGGAGAAAGACGGTGGTACCATTACTTCGTGGTTGAAAGACAACAAGGTATTTATCACTTACTCAAGCATGACCAATAACGGAGGTGATAAAGCCATTACGCATTACAAGGTAATCAAAAGAGCAAATGGTTATTCATTGCTGGAACTTGAACTGGAAACGGGACGCAAAAATCAGATTCGCGTACACATGCAAGATCTCAAACATCCGGTTCTGGGAGATGTGAAATACGGTGATGGTAACAATCCGATTGGACGCTTGGCATTACATGCCTACAAACTCTCATTCTATCATCCTGTAACCGATGAGTTGTTAGAGTTTGAAACACCTTATCCTTCGGAATTCAGGAAAATCATGTTGAAACAAAAGACAGCAAAACCAAAGGAAGATGTCATTGATACAGAATAATCTGAAGCGGCTATTCTCTTGATTATTACATAAAAAAAGAGTGCTTTTCATTGCGAAGAGCACTCTTTTTTTATGTATATATTTGATTATTTCGTTTAATTTATCTTTCTTTACGCAGTAATGTTTTGTCAATGCATAAAGACTAAATTCATTAATAAAAATACGCGTATGAAAAACTTTAAAAAGGCTTCAAGTGTCTATTCTTTCTTAGCATTATTCTCTTTTGTTTTATTGCTAAGTAGCTGTTCGGATAACAATAATGATCCTCAATTACCTGCCCTTCCTCGATTAAATGTTAACGACAGCATAGCTATGGTTAAGGTCAATAAGGCCATTAATGGGGCTTATATTTGGTGGGACGATACTGATACAAATACTTGGAAAAAATATGTCCAATTTGAACTTGATAAAAAAGAAAATGAATATAGAATTATAAAAGTGGAATATGAAGATTTTATTGCCGGGAACTTTCCTATAGAAATTACACAGTTAACAAAATTAAGAACATTGAATTTATCTTATGGGAATCTTGGAGGATTTATACCTAAAGAGATTGGTAATCTTACGGAATTAGAGAATCTCATCATTGAAAATAACTTTGTTTCAGGGGAGCTACCAGAGAGTATCGGCAAACTTTCAAAGCTTAAACTTCTCCTTATTAGATATACGGGGATATTTGGTAATCTGCCGGCTACTTGGGGAAATTTAGAAAATCTCCAAAAATTAGATTTAAGCCACAACTACCTTACAGGGCCTATACCCAAAGAATGGAAAGGCCTGAAAAACTTGGAAACCATAGTGCTTTCTGATAATCAATTAAATGGCGCTTTTCCTATAGAAATAATGACACATCTCATGCAATTTGTCTGTAATAATAATAATATTACAGAATTACCTTTTGAGATTTGGAAAGATGATTTCGAGGTAGAACCACCTTATATAACAGGTAACAGGTTACATGGTATTGTGCCGGATTGGGTTAAGGCTACTAATAAATGGAAATACTCAAATATTTATGTAGGTAAACAACAAGATGGATATGGATATACTTTAAACTAAATATCTTGGCTCAGGTACTCACAAGTTTAGAATGTTATGAATTTCCGCATCTATCTATATATAAAAAAGAGTGCTCTTCGTAATGAAGAGCACTCTTTTTTATATATAGATAAACACTTTGTCTGTCTTAGTTCAAGATGACAGAATTAGTAAAAGTAGATTTCACTCCATCAAATACTCCCGAAAGGTAATCATTTCTCACCCAAACATCATCAAAATAAATTAAATCATTCGATCCGTATTTTAAGACCAACCCTTCTCTGTTATCGTTTTGCCAATACCATGTAAAACTAAAGGTTTCCGTTTTATAAGGTGTTTGTAAGTAACCGTTATAGTAGCGTTGGTAAATAAAGATTTCGCGACCCGAACCGTTGTAGGCAAATTCCAATTGATGCGTACAATGATCCTCGGAGGTTATATTATACCCCTCCACCCATAGTTGATTACATAATTTTGATTCACTGTTTTGGAAATCTTCATTTTCTTCGCAGGAAGTTAACCCCAGAACTGTGATTACCGCAAGTAAGATGCTTACATAGTTTAATTTTCTCATTTTAGTTTTTATTATATAATTGATACTTAAATAA
>SAAR01000401.1 GCA_009916335.1 Erysipelotrichia bacterium
CGGTTTGATGAATGGTTTCTGAATCTTGATGAAAGTGAGCAGAAAAGTATTTTAACCGGCGTATTCAAACTTCAAGAGCTTGGCCCCATGTTAGGGCGTCCTGATGTAGACACCTTAGCTGGCACCAAAAAAGTTAAAAATCTCAAAGAACTTCGTGTTCAGCATAGCGGGAAACCCTATCGGATTTTCTTTGCATTTGACCCACTCAGACAAGCTGTCATGCTGTGTGGTGGCGATAAAACAGGGAATAAGCGTTTTTATGAAACGATGCTCCCGATAGCTGAACAGGAATTTTTAGACCATCTGGACACACTGAGGTGAGCTATGGCTAAATCACTGAATGAGTTACTTAAAAAAATAAACCCTGACGTTGTTCAGGCGGCAAAAGAACAAGCAGAGCAGGAAATACTGGAACTCAGGTTGTCGATGCTTCGTGAGCAGCTGGAATTATCACAAGTCGAAATGGCACACCGTTTAGGTATTTCACAACCATCTGTAGCCAATTTGGAAAGGCGAGGTCAGGAAATTAAACTGTCTTCACTGAAACGTTATGTTGAAGCGATGGGTGGGAAGTTGACAGTTGATGTCCAATTACCTGACGGTCGTCATATTGGCATGAATTTCTGATTTATATTTTTGACTATGGGCAAATGTGGATATTTGCCCATAGTCATAACTCTACGTGTCCGAAAAAGTGGTGAAGTCCACGTTCAGTTTTAAGTTTTTATGTTTATTTTATGTATGAATTTTTTAAATAATATTCGTCAAGCATTTTCTTACTGTAGAATTGTAATGATTGCAATACCGAAGAAATTGTTTTCGAGCCGGCAGGAATTGATTCTTCTGATGAGTCGATTGTGAGTATGAAAGCATTCGAATATTCAGAACGATATGTGACAGTTGTGGTCGTTTTCACTATAACATCTGTTTTCCAAGTTATTGTTTGGAAATCGAGTTTGTTTTTCTTGCCACTTTCATCGGTAGCCCCGCCGTTATTATTTATGCTATCAACTTGATCTTTAATGAAAGACTCTGCTTTGTTGTAAATGTTTTTAGTTTGTGTGGATAAGTCAATTAACTTTGAATTATTTGACTTGTCAATTACTTCAATGGTCGTGTTAATATGCTCTTCATAAACTTTTCCGAGCCTAATTTTCCCATTTTCTAGTTGGAGAATATTTTCTCTATCTGAAACAAAATGCTCAATATTGGGGAGGCCTATAATTACTGAACTAATGACTATTGAAGATGCAAGGAGAGGGTATTTAACTTCCATATTATACCTATTGGTTATTAGATTTATAAATCATTTGAAATGGATTGATGTTGATTTTTTAGTAATAAATTTTCGTAAGCAGGAGATGTATAAATTATTAATAGGGATTCATTGTTGTTATTGTCTGAATCAACTTTCATATAAATAGTGTTGTTGTCGAAAGCTATAAATGCTGTTCTGTTTGGGTATCGGTCTACACTGTCTAAATCTGATTGAGGAGACATAGATGATGGAGTTCCATATTTAGATTTTAATTGCTTCGCTATTGCCTCCGTATAATCTAAGTCTGCGACTATAACAAAACGTAGAAATTTGTCATTGATGAATAAAGCTGCGGCTTCAACATTATCATTACCGAACTTGAAGTTTGTACACTCTAATGCCTTAACTCCATTGCCATAATCAGTCAAAGGTGCAAAACTGCAAATTTTACTATTTTGTACTTCTTTGACAGAAGAACCAAATTTTAAATTCTTATAACCGTCAACTGCGCTAGCTGTAATCGAACATGTTATTAATAAAAAACTTGCTACGTGCTTTTTCATTATGTACTCGCTTAAAGATATATTTAATCCAGCTTTTTGTATTAACATTAAATTTAAAGAGCGGTTGTTTATTTAAAATCTAACTATTACTCATGGAGCGGTTTTCAACCGCCCCACATTAAGTTTTTGTTAATTGGCGCTTGAGCTTAAAGATTAAAATCCGATTCACGAATTGGTCTATTTTGCATCAATTCAGGGTCTTGGCTTTCTTTGCTGATTCGACTTACATCATCACTGAGAGCTGAAGCTAATTTATCACAAACTGGTTTTATGCCTGAATTTATTGCTGCATTTGCTAGTGCTGCATTAGCTTTAACTTGTGATTTTGCCTTCTTCATATCTCGCTTAGATACATTAGACAAATTTATATACATGACTAACATGCCGTGAGCATTTTGAGATAGTTCTTTATTGCACTCAGTATTAAAATATATATCCATTGACATTTCAGATACGAAATTATGCCATTCTTCAATGTCTTTTCTGGTCTTTGCCTCGCAAGTAAAAGAGAAAAGTAAAAAGAAAGTGATGATGCTTAGGACTGTCGTTTTATTTGCCATGTGAGCCTCCAAGTGAAAATTAAATCAAATTTAATTAAAAAGTAAAGACTTGTTTTTATGCTGAATGTTCAAGTTGAGTGTATTTGTGCCAATTAACTTTTACTTGTGGGGCGCGATAGCGTCCCTCACAAAGTTTTTGTTAACTGGTTGGGTTGATATTGTATTGGTTATAATAATGTTGATAAATTTTAAGCAGCATATCTTCTTTGAAATGTCATATATTCCTGTTTTAGAGATAATAAGATATCTTATGTTCTATAATTAATTTATTGTACCGAAACGGGATTAGATGAGGAACAATGAAACCACTGTCCTCATCTAAACGATAGATAACGATTTACATTTGCTGTTTTAAATACAGAGCTATGGCACCATCTTTGTTTGCAGCTGTAACTGTGTCGACTAATTCATATCCGCGAGAAATCAGGTTTTTCTCGCGCCATGAGTTACCATTTATGCCGAAAACAATATTAAGAATAATTGAAAAAAAGTTGATTATGCCTTCATTACCACCGGCAACGCCAATGATGATACCAAATACTAATGTACCAATTAACAC
>SAAR01000402.1 GCA_009916335.1 Erysipelotrichia bacterium
GCTTAAAACTGGTCTAAATATTGGGGATGGGTACACAGATGCCCTCTGCTAGCTCATGAAAACTTCGTCTATTGTAAAGATTGGTCAGATAATCTGTTTGTGATCTTCTTACATTTTCTCGCATAAATTCAAAATCATTGATATTCTTCATCAGTTTAAAACTAAAAAAATCATCTATCTCAAAAATAACATCATCAAAACCTTCTTCATATAGAGATTTGACTAACGCTTTATCTTTGTTTTTTATCCAACATATCATTAACAATTCACCTTTGGGAAATTGCTCCCTGAGTTTTGCTATTCCTTTTATTTCAATATGTTTTTCTTCAACTAAAACGATAGAAGCATCCGTTCTTTGAATCCCTTTTTGAATACTCTCAGTTGGTAGATGAGTGATTTTATTTTAAATGATATGAGAGAACTGAGCGATACTTACAAAATTTTGCAATCAAAAATCGAAAAAAAATATTGAAATGGTACTAAATAATTTGAGTTCAAATTTAATGAATAATCTCAAAATATTTAACAATTTCATATGCAAAATCGTTAATAAAATGGAGAACTATTGAATGAATTATTTGAACGATAATCGAAAAGAAAAACAATCTTTTCTTACAAAGTTTCATCGCGTTTTTTGTGACAGAGTGTATTTATTTTTGTACAAACTCACTTCAATTTGTGAAGACAAAAGAACACGAGAAATTGCAGAAAATATTTTAAAAGAAGCAAGTTTAAATGCAGAAAGAGTTGAATATTTAGACCAGAATAAACAAATTATTATGGGAGGATTTGAGGAGTTAAATGCACGAATCATTGAGTTAGAAGAAGAGTTAGCCTATTACAAATCACGAGAGAGAATGTTGGATGATGAGTTAAATACCATTGTCTATTTAAGAGAAATTATCGATCATGTTTGGTTCATGTCTAGGACAAAAACCATTCAAGAAATTGATGATTATTTAACAAATTTAAATCAAAAGGATGAATAAAATGGCAAGTTTAGTAAGTGAGATTAAGTCAAAAGTCGCTCAAAAAAAGACACGAATTGTTAAGATAAAAGTACAACTTGACAATCAAACGGCTGAAGAATTACAGTTCATTATTGATAACAGTAAGAGGTTATTAGGTGTTGATTCTTGTGAATATTTTGCAGAAATGCTTGTCGAACCAAAGAAGAAAACAATCAATCAATTGTATACAGAACTCAAAAAAGAGTTAGAAAATAACTCACCAAAAGATAAAGAGAGTGTTCAATGATAAGTGAAAATACACAACCAAAAGAGTTGATAAAAGTCAACTATAAGTGTCCAATTGATGTAACAAATTTGTTTACAGATGAGATGGTTAGGTATACACTTAATCATGTTTTTAGTGTATTTATTGAGAAGTCAAATGAAGCTGCACAGAATAAAACTGAGTATCTAGAGCCAGTTGTTTATATTGAAAAATACAGTCTTGTCAATGTTGATTATAGCTTTTTAATTGATAGATTATCTGAGCTAGTTTCTAACGAATTACAGTTCAAAATGGATTTCAAATTGAACTTTAAAGATACAAAATATTCTGAATATTTAGTTGAAAGTATCTTGGAAAACTATCTCGAAATTGTCAAAATAAATAAAAAACGAATGTCATGTGTAGGCAAAACGGAGATCGTTTATCATCCAAGTTTTATGAAGCCAATCATCATAAAGTATCCAGATTTTAATGATAATTCTGAGCGATTTATTCAGATGAACGCTGTGTGTTTTAAGATAGGTGAACTGCAAAAGCTACTAGATGCTGGTGTATTTAGAGACTTGAAATATGTAACTGAGGTTTCAAAATTCGAGCAAATTGATGGTGTTTTTGGGCGTGATAGTTGTAGTAGATTTTGGAAAACATTAAACAAAACAAGTGTTTTTTACGTGGACACTAAAGAGGCGTAAAAAATCCCCATATAGATATATATAGTTATATATTAATTATATATATTTTAGACTATTTTAGAATGTTCTTGAATATTTTAGAAGAATTTAGAATATTTTAGAAAGGTCTAAACAGTGTATACGGACTTTTTTGATGAAGTTGCTTGAAGGAGAAATCGATGGAAGAGTTTTTTAATGTTCTTGGAGAAAGTCTATGGGCGACTATAGCCTCCCCTATTTTCTTAAGTGCTTTGTTGGGTCTAATTATTCTTGGTGGCGTTTTGGTTTATCTAGACAAGAGAAAGTCAAAGCAAGAACACTCAAACGTTTTTGATTTAGGTTTAAACAAATCCAATGAAGAACATCTCAAAGAATTAGAGGACATAAAAAAACTCATGGGCTCTGGTTCGAACAAACCAATAGAGGTAGATGCAACAAACGCTTTATACATTGCACGCCATTTTGATCAGTACAATCTGCTTGCGAGTGAAAAAGGTACGGTTGTTTTTGAAAGGCTTCTGCAAGTTGGAGATACTATTGAGGCAACACTGGACGAACCACAGCAAGTCATCACAAAAGAGAACAAAGAAACCAACATACAAAGTCTTGAAGTTCTTCCAAATGGTGATATACGCCTGATGAGAGCTGGAGGCTATACTGTTTTTAAAGACGGGCTGATTGTTGGAAGCAAAGTCTTTGATGAGAGTGAGGATCAAAAGAAAAAGCAAGCTCAACCAAACAAAGACAAACCAAATCCAAAGCAGACTAAAAAGAGTGAAGCCATGCAAGTTGCAAATGCTCTTCGCGAAGACATCATTGTTACTCCTAAACGAAAAGAGGAACAAAGCAACATTGAAACCGCACCTTTGGAAGAGAAACATCTCATTCAAGAAGATGAGCAAGAGTATGAAGACAATGCTTCTGAAGTTAACGAACACTTTGATGAGAGTGAGTATCTTGATGAGCAAGTTGAAGAGACGTTAGAGATGACTCATGATTCTAGTTTGTCAGAAAATTTATCTGCTAACTCT
>SAAR01000403.1 GCA_009916335.1 Erysipelotrichia bacterium
GCGATAATTTCAAGAGCAATAAAGAATTACACCAAATCATCACAGCCATCGGTGCTTACACGAAGAAAGAGTTAGGTTTTATGTGCGAAAGTTGAGTAATTTGTCGTTAAACTTTCCCCTATAACGCTTCAAACTATAAACCCATCGCTTATCGCTATTGCTGTACATGACACCTTTGTAATCAAGTAAATTAATCAACAATCGCTTATTGTTTTGGTCGCTCTTCATCCCGAAATCATCCATAATCTGATTTTTTGCATCCTCAGCCAACTGCTTATCTCTTCCTAAAAATGCATCGTAAACAAAATCAGATACCTTGCTCACAAGAAAAAAATAGTCCAACATGTAGCTGTCATATTATCCGATTTTACAATCGGGCTTAGTCCTGTATCTGCGTGAAACAATGCTGCACTGTGCAAAACAGAAAGCATTATTTTTTCTGCTTTCTCACCCTCTAAAAACTGAACGATATCCATTGGATTTGAATAATATTCGTGTAAACTCATAACCTGCTCCTCTAAAAATTTATTTCAAAATATGTGGTAACCCAAAACGTGCAAAAATATCCGCTTTGGCTTGAGTGTCGTTGTTCTGTTCTGCTATGTAGAGCTCAATAATTCCGCTCGTGTAAAGCTGGTTTAACTCCCTTAACGTATGAACTTCCTCTTTTAATTCCTGTATGCCACCTCCTAACCATTTTATTTCTGTCTTGCAAGCCAAATATCATACGAATTTTGAGCTTTTATCCAAAACTCAGCCTCTATACCAAAAAGTTTTTCAAGTTTTAAAGCCATAAGAGCACTGAGTCCTCTTTTTTGAGTACAAAGCTCATGAATTGTTCGCTTATTAACATGCAATAATTTAGCTATTTTTGCTTGAGATAAACCAAGTGGAACCATATAGTCTTCTTTTAAAAAGATGCCAGGATGTGTTGGTTTTCGTACCATTGCATTACGCATTTTTTTCTCTTTGTTTATTTAAAATAGCTCAAGATACTCATCAACAGTATTAGACTTTGAAGCAGTACTATCGTCTTGATCCAAAAAAGCATCTCATGTTGTGATATTTTAAAACTATTGGACAAAGACACAGAAGCTTTTGCATGCTTGTCTTTCCATTCGGTGATAATCATCAACGATAAAATAAAAAGAGCACTCAGTGCTCCAAAGTGTTCATTTAAAAAGTTAACCATGATGTTTTTCTCCTTTTGATTGAGCTTTTTGCTTCGCTCTTTTTTCATCGACGCGCTGTATCATCTCTTCATGTGAAATGCTATTATCTGCTTGAATATTACTCAGTCGCTCTTCAATCAAAGGAGCTAATTCAATAGCTTCTTGCTTGTCATAGCACTCTTGTAAGAGTTTATACTCTGCATAAGGTAGAATGACACTTTGAGGAATCTCTTTTTTATCGGTGATAATGACATAGTGCAGTTTGTATGAAGCCACTTTATCTAAGAGTATCCACAGATGTTTTTCAAACTTCACTCGTGTGATGGTTAAGAATGTAATATCTTCAATTAAAGCTTTTTCTTCCTTATGACGTATCTTTCTTTTTTCAGATTCTTCTTTGTCATTTTTATACGTCCAATATGCCAACACTACCGCAAAAGCAGTCACGATCCATTGTCCCCATGATGATTCAAACATTATTTCTTCTCCTTATTATTTTGAATACTCACGTAATACGCTCCTATCGCTAAAGCTGTGGCAATGATCATGCCAAGAGTGATTTCCATCTTAAGCTTCCTCTTGTATATCATTGGATGTTTTTTTAAAACGCTTTTGTGCAGCAATATAGAAGCGTTCTTTGTAAGTGATGCGTTGCTTCTTAATTCTTATTTTTCGCACATCGTTTCCTAGTTTGTATAAAAAAAGAACTGCAAATAGTCCTAAAATACTGAGTATAAGTGCACTGGTTGGTCCATCGATATTCATTGATTCTCCTTATCCAAGTTTGTGTCTTTGTGTTCTTTTGTGGCTTGTACTTTGAGAAACGCTAAAAAACAAATCATTGCCACAAAGAGTCCAAAGACAATTTGACCTATCAATGCGGCACTCATCGTATCTTCTTTGATGGTTTATTTGTATCATTACAGTTTTGCTTTTCTTGATTTTTTTCATGCGCTCTTTTTCCAAGAGCAAGGGTAAGGGCTAAAAAAGCTATAAAACCTAAGATATACTCAATAATCATGGTTGCTCCTTGTGAGAAGCTGAGGATGTAATACCATCAGCTTGATGCATTTTTTCATACACATCAAGCGGTATCATAACCGCAACCAATGTGTCATCTTTAATAATGCCAATTTTTTCTATCCCATGTGATGTCAATGCATCAAGATAACTATCGATGTTCTTTGCCACACTATCCACACATTTAACTTCAGACAAAGAGAAAGAAACAGGTGTTTGAGCACTTTCTTTTGCTAATTCTGAGCAGTTATAACGCGCAAGCACACGTTTTGCTTCTTTTCGTTCAATATACCAAATGGCCAGTTTTAAATTAAATGCGGTAATAAGCATTAAAATACCCGTTAAAACCATCATGTGAATCGGTGTCATATGATTTCTCCTTATGTTTAATGATTGTATTGATGACATACTGCATCTATCAATGATATAAAAAGAGGATTGCTAAGCTCTTTTCTTCTCTTTAAAACCATCGGTTGAGTATTTCAATTAAACGTTTATATCTTTTTAAATACAGTACCAATACACTGGATATGACTCCATAAGCCATTACTGCATACTCTTCTTGTAGGTAAGCTTGTATTACAATAAGACCCATGCTGATATACAAGAGCATAATTTGGTGTTTAACACTAAAATCCATCATCATACAATCTCCTTTTTACCCAATATGGGCGTAATAACGTGAAAAATAGTTAAGCCAATACACTTCATTAGCAAAGGATGTTCGTGTGGGTGCATAC
>SAAR01000404.1 GCA_009916335.1 Erysipelotrichia bacterium
GTGAGTAAAAATCCAATGAGTGTTAAATTAAAATATAGCTATGATGAATATGATAATGAAGCGATGGAGTGGTGGTTTAATAAAAGTGAAGATCATAAACGCAATCAAGCTGCATTCACAAACAAGAAGATTAACCAATATGATTCTTATTATATCGGCGAAGATGAAAAAGTTATTTATTTAACTTTTGATGAAGGTGGAAGTGATCATACCTATATTAAAGAAATTGCAAAGATACTGGATAAATATGAAATACAGGGTACATTCTTTTTAACCCGTAACTATATTCGTCATGAAGCAGCTTTCATTCGCCAATTAGTAGCGAGTGGGCATGTGATAGGTAATCATACTCGTAATCATTTAAATATGGCTAGTTTGGCAAATGAAAAAGATGTAGATACGTTTGTGGAAGAAATCACATCTGTGGAAAAAGCATAAATGGAAGTAACAGGACAAGAGATGAAAAAAGTATTTCGTTTTCCTAAAGGGGAAGCAAGTGAGCGATGTATGAAGATGTTACAGGACTTGGGGTATAAGAATTTCTTTTGAAGCCATGCTTATTATGATTATGGGGAAGTGTTAAGTTATGATGAAGCGTACCATAATATGATGGATTATTATCATAATGGAGCAATTTATTTAATTCACCCTAATAATAAAGGGAATTATCTAGCCATTGACGATTTCATTAAAGAAATGCTAGACAAAGGGTATCATTTTAAAACGGTAGATCAAATAAAATAAAAAGACAAACAGCACTTAGATTCATTTGATCTGTGTCTGTTTTGCCTTTTTTTATTTTCGTGCTTTTTCCATTCGTTTACGAAATTGATTAGGAGTCATATCCATTTCTTTTTTAAAAGTTTGTGAGAAATACGATTGAGAAGAAAAACCGATAATATCGGATATTTTAGAAACGGAATAATTCGTTGTTTCTAGTAAATTTTTGGCTTCTTCCATACGTCTTTCAATTAAATAATTAATAGGGGATAACCCTTTGTATTTCTTAAATACATGAACAATATAATATTTGTTTAAATACGTTAATTCACTTAGTTTTTGTAAAGTAATATCTTCTGCAAAATGATCATTGATGTATTGTTCAATGAAACGGCATTCCTTAGTTACCTTCTTTGTTGCTTTAATCTGAATTTTTTTCTTTGTACGACGCAAAATATTTAAGATAAGTATTTCTAATAAATTCTGTGTAATTGCCTCATAGTTTTCATCTTCATTTTTAATTTCTTCTACAAGTGTACGCAGATAGAATAAGATTTCATGTTTGTATTCATAGTAGTTATGTACACTATAATCATATAACTCATTATTTTCTTCACTTAAAAATTGTAAGCCACTAATCCCTAAAACAATATACTCTAAAGGAGTATCAGGAACACTGACTTCCGCATGTGCAACATTGGGATTAACAACGATTAAGTCATCTTCTTTTACATCAAATTTTTCATCTTCTACAAGAAAGCTACCTTTTCCTCGCATAACATAAAAAAGTTCCGTAAAATGATGGGTGTGTTTGATGCTATGCCAGTCTGTATCGTATTTTGCTTGTGTGATATACAGCAATTGAACATTCATCTTTTCCAATTTATAATCTTTTACTTGATATCTTTGATTACTCATAAATGTACCTCACCTATAAGCCTATTATATGGAAATTAAAGCAATAAATCAAGAAATATTGCATAATTTAAAACTAAGCAAAATATATAAAAAAATAAGCATTTTTTAATCCTTAATTATATTTTACGCATAATTTCAATTATTTATTTTATATATATTGTTTTTGCTCTTAAGGAAAGTGAATTTGCGAGTGTTGACAGGGTACTTTTGAATTTGTAGAATGAAGACAGATTAATTAAAAGGAGAGAAAAGAATGAGAGAAAATAGAGGGCGAGTAACCGTACCAACAGATGTTGATGTCATTGATGATACACTGCGAATTATAAATACATGGGGTGCTGATGCCATTCGTGATTGTGATGGAACTTCTATGCCTGAAGAACTAAAAAACCTTGATGTGAAAAAATATGCAACCTATTATACAACAAGAAAAGATAATGAATGGGCAAAAAATAATCCTGATGAAATTCAGCAGATGTATTTAATGAGTGAATTTATCACTGCGACAAGTACAACATTACGCATTGAAATTATGAGTCATTATTACAAGGATCAATTAAAACCAAATACCATTCATGATATTAAACGTTGGTGGGAAGTTATTGATCGTACAACAGGTGAAATTGTGCCTTGTGATAAGTGGGAATATGAGGAAACAAAAAGAGAAGTCATCATTCATGATACGATTCCTTTCCATGCATATACAGTAAGCTTTTTAGCATTTGTGATTTGGGATCCTGTACATATGTATAACTCATTAACAAATGGCTGGGAAGGAGAAGAACATCAAATGACATATGATGTGCGTCTTCCTAAAACACAGGAATATGTATTGAAAAAACTAGAGAGATGGATGAAAGAACATCCTGAAATAGATGTCATTCGTTATACCACATTCTTCCATCAATTTACTTTAATGTTTGATCAATACGCTAGAGAAAAGTTTGTTGATTGGTTTGGTTATAGTGCAAGTGTCAGTCCATACATTTTAGAAAAATTTGAAAAAGAAGTAGGATACAAATTTAGACCTGAATTTATTATTAATCAAGGTTACCATAATACTACTTTCTGTGTACCAACAAAAGAATATAAAGATTTTATGGATTTCCAGCAAAGAGAAGTTGCTGCTTTAATTAAGAAATTTGTAAAGGTAACACACGATGGTGGAAAAGAAGTAATGATGTTTTTAGGGGATCATTGGATTGGTAGTGAACCTTTTGGGAAATACTTTAAAGATTTAGGGATTGATGCAGTTGTTGGTTCTGTTGGGAAT
>SAAR01000405.1 GCA_009916335.1 Erysipelotrichia bacterium
TTTGAAAGCCTTTATCAATGCGGGTTTCAGGAGTTTGTTAAAGTCCTTAACCGGACACTAGTGTTATAATATATATTTTTAATATCAGGATGCATATGCAATAAATACACAGCCAATGCAGATGAACCGCAATAGTTAATAAATGTATTATTAATAGTAATTTTTTTGAAAATCATAAATATACAAACGGATTGCAAGACAATTAACGGATTGTTGTAAATAAATCCAAATATAATATTTTGCATTACACCTAAACTATCTAAATTAAAAACAGCACAAATGATTATGACTATAATTGCTATTATAATCGTTACACCAAGAGTTAGAAAAATAGCTACTTTTTTTGACAAATCAAATTTTATTATTGCTATGTATCTACCTAATAAATATAATCCACAAAAGCTTAAAACAGAATATCCTGAGTTGAATATTTCGCTAAAACATAGTTGAAAATAAAACTGAGTCAGATAAAAAACAATGAGAAAAAATAAAAATTGTTTTTCTGTAATTTTCTCCACAAAAGCATTAAGAATAGGTGATAATAGATACAATACCAAATAGACTCTTATAAACCAATAAGCCGTAGAAATACAATTTGCTCTTACTATTAAAGTTTTAAAATCAAATTTTATTATTCCTGCACATAATAAAATACCATAAATAATAAATACGAAAAAGTATATTTGAAATATCAAAGATAGAAAAGATTTAAGCTTCCATCTAATAGAGAAATATCCAGAAATTAAAATAAACAGATTTACACAAGATATAGAAGAAGCTTCTCTCAAAAAGTCGAAGCATGTCCCAATTGTTAGTGTAGAAAAGGATAATGATGAAGGTGCAATAAAACTATGAACATTAAGAACCATCAACATTGATATGATACGTAATAATTCGAGATTAGATTGTCTCATTAAATTAATTGATTACATTTTTTGATCTAGGTTCTTCCCTTTTTCGACATGTTCGAAGTTAGGTATAAAGCGTTTGATTGCAGCTACAATTTCCGCTTTATTAAAATCGGGGCACCTAAAAATATGCTCTAATTCAGAAAAAAATGTATCTAAATCTGAAATTGGTCGTTTAACTACTTCTTCGATCACTCCCAACGAAGAGAAACGATTCATGTTTAACTTTTCACCAGGAATAAAAAATTCCTCATAATCCTTCTCGCCTGTAGTATCACTGGTGAAATAGACGACAGGATAGATTTTACTATCTTCAAGCATTTCTGCTGCAAATTTCTTAGCTTCTTCGTCTGTGGCACATTCCTTTTTTTCATATCCCAACGTTTCCAAGAATTTATCGCAGATATAAGAAAATGTAATCATTTGTTCTTCACCTAATTTGGGAAAGAAAATCTCGCCATTGTTTCCTAGAATGCATGCCAACATACAAATTTGTCCACTTTCTTCAGGAGAAACAAAATATCGCTTCACATCATTAGGAGCGGTCAATGGCTGTTTCTTCATAATTCTATCTATAAAACCAGCTAGCAAAGAGCCATTGGAAAAAGCAACATTTGCAAAACGTGCAGTAGTTACTTTAAATTTGGAAGAATAAGCCATAATCATATCTTCCATGACTCGTTTACTGGCACCCATTATATTAACGGGGTTAGCTGCTTTATCAGTCGAAACACAAAAGAAATGCGAGGGTGGAAACTTGACTAATAAATCTAATAACTTTCGGGCTTTAATAACATTGTTCTCGATTAGTGCTTCTACCGAATAATGATCTTTCTCACTTCGTACATGTTTGTGAGCTGAGAAGTTGGCAATAATATCAAAACCTTTCTCTTCACAAAAAATACGTTCAAAAATAGGATCCGCAAAATTTAGCGTATAAGTTCTATATTCTGAAGGAATATACATTTCGTACGTAGAACGTAAATCACGAGTCAACTCGGCTAACCCATTTTCATTTAAATCAATTACTACTAATTTAGATGGTTTAAATGGCAACATAGCTCTAATGTAAGATGAGCCAATAGAACCTGCGCCACCTATTACAAGGAGGCTTTTTCCCTCAATTCCTTGACGAAGTTGTTCCTTATTTGCTTCGATATCTAAAGCAAACATACTTGAAGAACGGGAAGTAACGTTCTCTCCAATAAATTTATTAATATTAAGCATGATACTTGTTTTGATATCTTGTAATCAGATTGGTTTGTGCAAAAGTAAAAAGATCCTTGATGCTCCGGTCTACATGGCTTTCGGCGGCAAGATGAATCACACCGTTTATATCGTATTTTTCGAATACGCTGCGGATAGTTTCGAAATCGCAAATATCGGCTTTTACAAAAGTGTAGTTGGCTTTGCCTTCAATGTCTTTAAGATTGGCTAGGTTTCCTGCGTAGGTTAGTTTATCCAGATTGATGATATGGTAATCGGGATAGTTGTTTACGAAAAGTCGGACTACATGCGAACCAATAAAACCGGCTCCACCGGTAATTAAAATATTTTTATTCATAAAGATTTTCGTTGAAGTCAAATAAATAGGTTGATTCTTTCAAGGTCGGATGGTTTTTATCTTTCTCTGAAAGCAATGCTTTTGAAGGATTCATTTTCCAATCAATTTCTAGTGCAGGATCGTTCCAAGCTATGGCTCCTTCTTCCTGAGGGGCATAAAGGTTGTCGCACTTGTATTGGAAGATGGCTTCTTCGCTTAGTACAGCGAAACCGTGGGCGAATCCTCTTGGTACAAAAAGTTGTCGTTTGTTTTCTTCAGTCAGTTCTACTGCAACATGCTTCCCAAATGTAGGAGAGCCTTTGCGTATATCGACGGCTACATCCAACACTTTTCCTTTTACTACCCTTACTAGTTTAGACTGAGCGTATTTCCCTTTCTGGAAATGCAGACCTCTTAGTACGCCGTAGCTCGATTTGGATTCGTTGTCTTGTACAAAAGT
>SAAR01000048.1 GCA_009916335.1 Erysipelotrichia bacterium
TTCAATATGGGAATCGCAGAAGGAAATATGATGAGTGTTGCGGCAGGATTAGCAGCAAGTGATAAGATTGTCTATGCGTCTAGTTTTGCCATGTTTGCGACAGGAAGAGCCTTTGAACAAATTAGAAACAGTATTTGTTATCCTAACTTAAATGTTAAAATATGTGCCTCTCATTCTGGAATTACAGTAGGAGAAGATGGTGCAAGTCATCAAACAGTAGAAGATATTTCATTGATGAGAAGTATCCCAAACATGAAAGTATTTCAACCATGTGATGCAAAGGAAGCAGAAGCGATTGTAAAAGCAGTTGCTACGATTGAAGGACCATGTTATGTGCGTTTAGGTAGACCTGGAGTAGAAGAAGTTTACAAAGACGAATATACTTTCGAGTATGGAAAAGGGGTTGTTTTACATCAAGGAAGTAAAGTAGCTATTATTGCCACAGGTTTGATGGTACAAGAAAGTTTAAAAGCAAAGGAAATGTTAAACGATCTTGATCCAACAATTATCAATATCCATACAATTAAACCAATTGATAAAGAGTTAATTAGTGAAGTAGCGAAAACACATGATGTGATTGTTACTGTGGAAGAACATAGTGTTATTGGTGGTTTAGGAAGTGCAGTGGCAGAAGTGTTAGCACCATTAGGTTTACCATGTAAACAATTTATGATTGGTATGCAAGATGAATTTGGTAGAAGTGGAACACCAGCTGCATTATTGGAATATTACAAGTTAGATGCAAAACATATTGCACAATACATTAACAATTTAAAATAAAATTAAAGGAAGGTCTTGTGATCTTCTTTTAATTTTGCGAAAAGACTTGATGTTATTTTGTTTGTAGCATAAAATTGTCATGGAATATAGATGAGGAGAATGCCAATGACTAGTAATCATAATCAATTAGCTAAAGTAGCCACAAAAGCAGGAATGATACTCTTAGAAAGTGGGGCAGAAACGTATCGTGTGGAAGATACCATGAAACGTATTTGTTTGTCTTATGGAGCAGAAGTGGTTGATGCTTATGCAACACCAACCTTATTAATCGTTTCTTTTTCACTAGAAGAAGAATTATGTCATAATGTAAAACGCACACAAATAAAAAACATTGATTTAACTAAAATAGATAAAGTAAATGATTTATCAAGAAGGATTAGTAAAGAGCATATTCCTTTAGCTGAATTTCATCAACTGTTAACACAAGTAGATGAAGAACAAAAATATAGTGATTTACTTATGATTTGTGGAGCGGCTATTTGTACTTTTGGTTTTGCTTTATTTTATGGAGGAACATTACTAGATGCTGTTGCAGCTCTTTGTATTGGTAGCTTATTAAAAATAGTAACGATACAGTTGGATCGAATTGATTTTACCTCATTCTTTAAATATCTATTATCAGGAGCATTTGTAACATTGTGTTCTATCATCTTTATGAAATTTAATCTCTGTGATAACTTAGATACCACCATTATTTCTGTGGATATGTTATTAGTGCCAGGATTAGCAATTACCAATGCTTTGCGTGATACAGTGAGTGGTGATTTAGTCAGTGGTTTAGCAAGATGTGCAGAGGCATTTTTCATTGCCATTGCGATTGCTTTAGGAAGTGGAATCATGTTTATGTTGTTAGGAGGATATTAAAATGATTATACAAGGATTAGCATCGGTATTAGCCTCTTTAGGTTTTGCAATCATCTTTAATATTCGAGGTGATAAATTAATCAGTGTATCAATGATAGGAGGAATTGGTGGTATTACTTACTATTTCTGTTTACAATTAGGATATGGACAAGTCATCGCTTTGTTTGTAGCTAGTGTAATTATTTCATTATTATCAGAAATATTTGCTCGTATTCAAAAATGCCCAGTAACAACCTTCTTACTTTGTGCTTTAATTCCCCTTGTGCCTGGTGGTGGTATGTATTATACGATGTTAGAAGTCGTTCGCAATAATATTGATGGTGCCATAAATGCAGGAGCTGATACTATTATTCAAGCATGTAGCATTGTAATAGGTTGTATGTCTGTGTCTAGTTGCCTTAGAATGATCAATCAATTTAAACGTAGTAAAGCAATATAATTATGTAAAGAAAGGGGTACTATTTTAGTAGTAGAGGTAAAAGTATGAAAAATTTTATAAATGAATTTAAAGCGTTTGTTGTGCGTGGGAATGTACTTGATTTAGCAGTTGCAGTCATTATTGGGGGAGCGTTTCAAAAAATTATCAGTTCTATGGTAAATGATATGATTATGCCAATTGTAACATTGTGTACAGGAGGAATTGATTTTACTAATTGGTTTATTGCTTTAAATGGAGAACATTATGCCACTTTAGCAAAAGCACAAGAAGCTGGTGCATCAACGATTAACTATGGTGTTTTTCTAACAGAAGTTATCTCTTTTATCATCATGGCATTTGTTATTTTCTTGATGGTAAAAACAATGAATCACTTAGCTAGTCTAAATAAAAAAGAGGAAGTACAAGTAGTGAGTACAAAGGTTTGTCCTTATTGTAAAAGTGAAATTGATAAGGGTGCATCAAGATGTCCGCATTGTACTTCACAATTAGAAAATAAAGAAGAATAAAAAATGGTTGCTTTTAAAACAACCATTTTTCTTTTAAAACAACCATTTTTATAAAATATAAATATTGTGTTTTTCACATTCCTTAATCATATCATCAGGCCAAATACTTGCTTGTACTTCCCCAACATGAGCACGAGCTAGCAATAACATACATAATCTTGATTGTCCGATTCCTCCACCAATTGTATAAGGCAGTTCTTGTTTCATGATCGCTTTATGGTAAGGTAGTTCTAAACGATCTTCGCAACGTTCTTTTTTTAGTTGTTTACTTAGTGAAGCTTCATCAACACGAATCCCCATACTAGAGATTTCAAGAGCACATTGTAGTGGCTCATACCAAAATAAAATATCTCCATTTAATTGCCAATCATCATAATCAGGTGCACGACCATCATGTTTCTTTCCACTTTTTAAATAATCACCAATCTGCATAACAAAGACACAACCTAATTCCTTACAAATAGCATTTTCACGATCTTTAGCAGTGAGATTAGGATAGCGATCTTCTAATTCCTGTGTTGTGATAAAATGAATATCATCAGGCAAATGATTTACAGCTTGTGGATATTTATACCAAACCTCATGTTCCATATGTTTCATTACTTTGAAAATTAAACGGACATGTTCTTTTAATGTAGCAACATTACGTTCTTCTTTTGCGATGATTTTTTCCCAGTCCCATTGATCCACATAACAAGAATGTAGATTATCTACTTCTTCATCTTTACGAATCGCATTCATATTTGTATACAATCCTTCATGCATCATAAAACCATATTTTTTTAATGCCATACGTTTCCATTTCGCAAGTGAATGAACGACTTCAATCGTATCATCAGGCAAGGTTCTCATCGTAAAAGAAACAGGTTTTTCATAACCGTTTAAATTATCGTTTAAACCTGAACTTCGCTCTACAAATAACGGTGCAGAAATTCTTGATAATCCTAGTTCTTTCCCCAATTCTTTTTGAAAAGTATCTCTTATATATTTAATTGCTTCTTGTGTTTCTCTTAATGTTAATTTAGGATCATAATCCTTTGGTATAATTAAGTTCATAAATACCCCCTCGTATAATATTTCCTATATTGTACATGAGATAATTAAAATATACAATTATAAGATAAAAATACGATGGCGTTTTGATAATGATATAAGGGTTTCCTATAAGTCATCAACTAAGGCACTCGCTTTCGCATAGGCACTTGATTTCGCTTCAAAGAAATCCGTTTTAATTAAGTTAGCATTACTGTATTGTGTTACCCACTGCATTGATTTAGGTTCACTTTGATGATCATCAAACAAGTAGCCAAAGCCTAGATTAGAACTTCTTAGATTACCTAGATAGCGAATGTAATCATGAATCATTTGCGAAGATAAACCTTCAATAGAATCATTGATTACATAATTTCCCCATGTGATTTCTTCTTCTACACCACGCTTTAACATATCTTTATAAACAGCTATTTTATCTTCACTGAATAATTGGGGTTCTTCTTTTTGTAGTTCTAATATAATACTTCTAAACAACCATAGATGTGTATTTTCATCACGATTAATATAGCGTATTTCTTGTACAGAGCCACTCATTTTTCCCATTCTTCCTAAATTATAAAAGAACATAAAACCTGAGTAAAAGTAAATACCTTCAAGAATATAGTTAGCAATTAATGTTCTCACAAAAGTAAAACCATCTTTTTTCTCTTGAAATTCATTATATAAATCACCGATAAATTTATTTCTTGCTAGTAAGATTGGATCATCTTTCCATTGATACAAGATTTCACTACGTTGGGTAGGAGAGCAAATAGTATCTAACATATAGCCATAGCTTTGTGAATGTACAGCCTCTTGAAACGATTGAATGGTTAAACATAAATTAATTTCGTTCGCACTGATGTATTCTGTTATATTTGGTAAATTCGCACACTGAATACTATCTAAAAAAATTAAAAAAGATAGTATTTTATCATACGCAGTTTTTTCTGCTTTGTTTAATAAGGGATAATCTTTAATATCTTGACTTAAATTAATTTCTTCAGGAATCCAGAAGTTATTCATCGCCTGACGATACCAATCACTAACCCATGTATATTTCATATTGTTGAAATCGTTTAGATTAGTTGTATTGCCATTGATAATTCTGCGTTTTAAAACATCAATATCCCCATGTTCATTAAATAATGCTTTCTTTTTAAGTTCCATTTTAGTTCTCCTTTATGATGCACATGATTCGCATTCTTCTACTTCTAATGATTTACTACGAACGTAATAGATTGTTTTTACATTGCCTTTATTTGCTTCAATGTATAAATTCATCAATTGGCGTAGACTGAAATCATTTGTAATGTATAAGTTTAATGATTGTGATTGATCAATATGACGTTGACGTATACTCGCTGCTTTAACGATCCATTGTTGATCTATATGGTGAGCATTTTTATAATACCAGAATGTATCTGTATTTAAATCAGGTGCGATACGAGTAATCATGCTACCCTTTTTTTCTTCTAAGAAAAACTTATTCATAATAGGATCAACAGCGGCACTGCTCCCTGCGATAATAGATGTTGAGCTAGTAGGAGCAATCGCTAATAAATACGCATTACGCATACCATGTTGATGAATGCTTGCTTGTAAGTCTTGCCATTTTTGGCTTGTATAATGCCGTAATGAAAAATAATTGCCATTATCCCAATCCGAATCTTTAAAGTAATCATAGCTACCTTTTTCTTTGGCGATTTCATGACTTGCTTTAATCGTATAATAATTGATTTTTTCATAGAGTTGATCGACAAAGGATAAGTGTTCTTCACTTTCAAAAGCGATTTTTAATTTTGCTAGCATATGATGATAGCCACTTGTTCCTAAACCGATCGAGCGATAATGATGATTAGTAATTTTTGCATAAGGAGTTGGATAATAATTCAAATCAATCACATTATCTAATGCACGAACAACGACGTTGATAATGTGTTCTAACTCCACTTCATCATGGACATTAATATTACCTAAGATTAAAGAAGCTAAATTACAAACAACAAAATCACCTGCTTGATGATAATCGACTACGATTTCTTCACCATCAACAACTTTGATTTCTTGTTTTACTTGCGAAATAGCACTCATATTTTGGGCGATTTCACTACATAAATTACTGCAGTAAATGATACCTTTATGTTTGTTTGGATTCATTTCATTTACTTGATCTCTAAAGAATGCAAAAGGGGTTCCTGTTTCTACTGCAGAGCGTAAAATTAAGCGAACAACATCTTTTAATAGAATTTCGGTTTTTGCGATACGAATATCATGAACACATTCTTCATAACGTTTTTCCCACTCAATGCCATAATAGTCCTCTAATGCATATCCTTTAATCTTTTTAATTTCATGTGGACACATTAAATACCACTTTTGATTTAAATCTTCTTCTGCCTTTCGCCAAAATAAATCAGGATAGCAAACAGCAGGGAATACATCGTGTGCTTTTTGACGATCATCGCCATTATTAGTACGAAGATTTAAGAAAGCTGGTAAATCTTTATGCCATGCATCTAAATACACTGCCACAGCACCTTGTCGTACACCTAATTGATCGACAGCAACAGCTGTATCATTCACAAGACGAATCCAGCGAATAACACCACCTGCGGCTCCTTCAAAGCCACGAATATCACTACCACTAGCACGCACCTTACCAAAGTATAAACCCATACCACCACCATATTTAGATACTTGTGCGAAATTATCTAAACTTTTATAAATGCCTGATAATGAATCTTCTACACAATCAATAAAACAAGAACTTAATTGATGAAATGGTTTTCTAGCATTTGCTAAAGTAGGCGTTGCCATTGTTACTTTTAAGGTACTTAAAATATCATAGATTTGTTTTGCCCAATAGACTTTATTTTCCTTTTCAGGAATGGCTAAGTGCATTGCAATACCCATAAATAATTCCTGAGGGGATTCTAATAGTTTATGTCCATGAGAACGAATTAAATAACGCTGTGCTAATAAATCTAAACCACTATATGTAAATAAGTCATTTCTACTTTGATCCATATACGATGCCAACATTAAAACTTCTTCTTCACGATACTGTTCTAAAATATAGGTTCCATAATAGCCTTCATTTGTTAGATGTTTAATTTTATCGTAAAAGTTATGAATAGGATATAGTTTAAGGTTATCTTTAATTTCGTTTTCTATTTTAACATTTAAAAAACGAGCAGCGATCATTTCCCATTTTGGAGCTTCTATACTAATGAGTTCAACACACGCTTTAATTAAGAGCGTTAATTTTTCTTCTTCTTTTAAATTTTCTTTATAAAAAGATTGAAACTTTAATAAGAGTAATTGTAGGGAATAGACTTCTTCATCAAACTCTTTTTGTATCTTACGAAATAAAGCAAGCAAATCTTCTCGTTTTAATAAGTGATTTAACTGAGTAATGATTTCTCTTTGCTTACTACGTTTTTCACGATATAAAATATAACGTTTTGCCTCTTGATAGTAATTATGTTGCATTAGTTTTTCTTCAACCATGTCTTGAATTTCTTCTACACTAACAATTGTTTTTGCCTGCTTAATTGACATTTCAATATCTTCACTAATTTGTATAAGGTGAGCTTTTTCAATTTGTGAATGGTTGTCTTGAAACGCTGCTAAAATAGCATTGATAATTTTTTCTTTTGTGAATGTTTCTAATGTTTGATTGCGTTTTTTTATTTTCATTTTCAATTCCTCATTTCTTTTATTTATTATAGAAGAAATAGAAAAAATGAAATACTGATTTGCCCAAGTTAAATAAAAACAGATTCAAAAGCTGAATCTGTTTATTGTTGATCTGCACTAAAATAAATGCCTGCTGCTTTTCTTGCCGTTTCAATCACTTCTAATACTTCCCTTGAATACGCAAGCAACTCTTCACAAGTTGCATAATCTTTTTGTCTTAGCATCGTTTCAAAGGCAATTAATTCATAAGACATATGTTTATTTTGATGAATCCCAATATTTGTTTCTTTCTGTTCTGTTTTTGAGAGTGTCTTACTTAGTTTTACCTCTTTACATACACCAGTGCTTGCCCCATCAATGACGATACTTCCTTCATCACCTTGAATGCAGGCATAGTTAGCACTAGCACTATCTTTTGCCCCAATTAATGTAGCAATGAAGTTATCATATTGAAAAATCATCACGCCTGATGTGTCGATGCCATTTTTGGCAATGTTTGGATAATAGTGGAACGTGTTTGGTTTACCAAACAAATACATACATAGATGAATGTTGTAAAGGTTAATATCCATAATACTTCCACCTGAATATTCAGGGTTGAAAACATTAGGACAATCACCATTTTTAAATGCTGCATAGCGACTTGAATATTGTGAGAAATTACAAGTAACTAAACGTACCTCACCAACCTCATGTAAGGCGTCTTTAATAATGTTTAAATTCGGTGTATAAATGTTAGTAATGGCTTCCCATAAGAATACCTTTTGTTTTTTTGCTTCTGCTATTAAAGCATCTAATTCTTTGATTGTTGATGTAAATGGTTTTTCACAAATCACATGTTTCTTTGCTTGTAATGCTTTTAAAGAGTAGGAATAGTGGAGTGAATTAGGACTAGCTACATAAATTGTATCAATTTCTTCATCAGCGAACATTTCATCAATATCACAATATGTTTTAGCGACATTGTATTTACTAGCAAATGCTTCTGCCTTTTGTTTTGTTCGTGAGTAAACGGCAACGACCTCTACCTCATCGACAATCTGTACAGCCTCCATAAATGTATCCACAATAAATCCTGTTCCAATTGTACCTATTTTCATTTTGTTACCTCGCTTATGTTATTATCATATCACAATATGCGTGCTTTGACAGTAGGATACTAACATATGTTTGGATTATTGTGATATACTAGCCATATAAGCATATAAGGGGGTGTGATCATGGTTGTTCATTTACAAAAAACAAACGAACCAAAAGTATTGCGAGATGTGGTGCATGGTTATATTCATGTGGATTTACAAGTGATCTGGGATTTAATCAATGCAAAGGAATTTCAACGTTTACGCCGTATTAATCAATTAGGTGGTGTGTTTCAAGTGTATCATACAGCGGAACATTCACGTTTTGCACATTCATTAGGTGTGTATGAAATTGTTAGAAGAATGGTATATGAAATTAAGGGGTTAAATGAAGGGTTAAGCGAGTATGAAAAAGCTAGTGTGATGATTGCTGGTTTACTACATGATGTTGGGCATCTGCCTTTTTCTCATGCCGCTGAAAGTATTTGTACAATACCACATGAACAATTCTCCACAATGATTATTTTAGAGGATACACAAATTCATCAAATTCTTGATAAAGTAGATATTCATTTAGCGAAAGATGTGGCAGATATTATCGCTTATCGACACCCTAAGCACTTATTAAATCAAATTGTATCAGGACAACTAGATGCCGATCGTATGGATTACTTGTTGCGTGATGCATATATGAGTGGAACAAGTTATGGAAAGTTTGATTTAGAGAGAATCTTGCGAACCATTCGTGTGAAAGATGAACGTATCGTTGTTAAAGAGAGTGGGATTCATAGTGTCGAGGATTACATTATGGCAAGATACCACATGTATTGGCAAGTATATTTTCACCCAGTCGCAAGAAGTTTTGAAGCACTATTCTCTTTGTTGTTTAAGCGAATGCGTTATTTATATGCACAAAAGCCAAGCTTATTTACATCACTGCAAATGTTTGTCCCTTTCTTACAAGAAAAGATTAGTGTATACGATCATTTTATGCTAGATGAACATGCGGCATACTATGGTTTTGGTTTATTAACACATTTTGAAGATACGATTATCAGCGATTTAGCTAGACGTATTTTAGATTGTGATTTGTTTGCTTACGAAACAATCAATAGTGATGATGAGTATGAAAAGATTAAAGAAAGGATTGTTCGTAAGGGATATGATCCTAAGTATTATGCAATCTTAGATACTACAAGTAAAAGCCCATATCGTCCTTATGGTTCAAGTGATAGTCATAATATTTATGTGCTGAGAAAAGATGGGGAAGTCTGTGAGTTATCGCAAAGTAGTGTAATTGTAAAAAGTTTAGTTCATGGGGATATAAAAGAAGAAAAGAAAGTATTCTTTCCAAAGGAAAGGGAGGTAAATTAAGATGAAAGATTGGATTGTTTGTGTAGGGGATCATAGCAATAAACCGTTGTTGTCTGCGTTAGTGATTATCTCAGCAGCCGTAATCATTATTTTGTTGTTGCTGTTTTTAAAACGAAGGAATACGAGGTAGGGACATGGTAAAAATCATTAACTTTAATCAAGCGGCAAAAATTAATCAGCTACTTAAAGAAAAAGGAATTGAATACACACTACATTTACATGCAGGGTGTGCTTATTGTGTTCCAGTGTTAGTACAAGATGGCAAAGAACACGATCTTAGTGAAATCTATGCTGTTATGAATGGGGTATTAAAGGAACAATTTATTAAAGTAGAACCAGATGGTTTAAATCCATTAAACGTCATAGTTAAATAAAGTATAATATTTTTTGATTATGATTCTTTTAGATACCTGTGTGAATCATTCATTTAAAAAGCATAAGTACGAAAATACCTATGCTTTTTTATTATATAGGGTAAGTGTTGATGAATGGATTGGTTTAATGGATATGATGATTATGTCCACAACTACATTCATGTTCTCCTTGTTCATCACAAGTACAATCTTCATTGCCATCACAATCGTGATGTTCATGCTCGTGAACATGTTCATGCTCTATTTCAAAACCACAATCTAAAAACATCTGTGCAATCGTGTTTGTCTGTTTGACAAGTGCTAATGCATCGACACTACTATAACTCATATTTGAAATACTAGAAACAGCACTTGCTTTGATACCATCTTCTTTTATTAATAAAGAAATCATTGATAAAACAAGAGCATTATATTCTTCATACATCGCTTCCATAGAGAAAGAAAAGAATACTTCTTCATTTCCTTCAAATTGTGTAAATAATACATCATAAGGCAATTTATCCATTTGCTCTGCAAATTTATCTACTGCCGTTTGTGCATCACCATTAAATATATATTTTTGTTCTTCCATTGTTTTCACCTCATTATTTATCCATTATAGACAAAAATAATAAATAAGGAAAGAATAAAATAGAGGATTGTGATTATTTTTCTAATGAAAATAGATATTCCTTTAATATGCGATTTGAATTGTTATAAGAATTGCGTATAATACTAATAAGGAAGTAGGGGGTGTTCATGATGGAAAATATGTTGAGCTATCTTCATTGGCGTAATGATATTACATTTCAAGAAAGAGCTTTTAATGAAGTAGATGCCTTGATTTTATCGCAATTAGCGTATGTGGAATGGGAAGGAATTGTTGGTTCAGATCCAATAACTTTAGAAAAAGCATGCCAAAAGTTTTATGTTTTACATGATGATGAAGATATGAAGAAACGATATAGTTATTCTGTACGGATTCCTAGATTAATCAAAGCATTACAAAACACACAACGTTTTAAAAATGTAAAGCTTAAAAACTATGAAACAGTATTTGATGAAGTAAAAGAAATACAATATGCAGCCATTACTTTTGTATTGCCTGATGGAACATTATTTGTGGCTTATCGAGGTACGGATACGTCTATGCTAGGTTGGAAAGAAGATATGAAAATGACCTATCTTGATGAAATTCCTTCTCATCATTTAGCACTTCACTATCTTGAACATATTTTTGATGATCTTAGTGTAACGACTTCCTTTTTTGGTTTACGCCGTAAGATGAACTATCCTAAAGTCTATTTAGGAGGGCATTCAAAAGGTGGAAATTTAGCCATGTATGCTGGTATTTGTGCAAAGGATATCCATGAACATATTGAAAAAATATTCAATTTTGATGGACCTGGTTTTCGTGAAAGTTTTTATGAACAACATGAATATCAACAGATTATTAATAAAATTGTTGCCTATTTACCACAATCTTCCATGATTGGAAGATTGTTAGTGCATAAAGAAAAAAGGGTAATCATGCAAGCATATGAAAAAGGATTATCCCAGCATGATGCGTTTTGTTGGAAAGCAGGGTATGATGGATTTGTGAAAGCGGATCATTTAAGTGAAGAAAGTAATCAAACAAAGCAGTATATTGAAGAAAAATTACTATCGAAAAGCGATGAACAAAAAAAGGTATTTATTGATTTAGTGTTTACGATGTTTGATAAACTAAAAATTAATACGATTAATGATTTAAGTGAACTTGGTATTAAACAAGGAGTTAGTGGTATTAAAGAATTGAGTACGATGAGCAGCGATGAACGTAAATTTTTCATCGAAGTGATACGTTTTTTATGGCTACAAAGTAAAGCGATCCTTTTTACAAAGAAATAAATGAGATAGAAGGTATTGAAATGTGAATATTTGATACCTTTTTGTTTGTGTTTTATTGTATTGATTTCACAAATAAAGTAAAATAGTAATGTATGTAAAAATAAGGAGGCACATTATGAAAGTTCTAGTAATTGGTAAAGGTGGTAGAGAACACGCCTTAGCTGATGCTGCATATCGTAGTAAACATGTTGAAATCGTATATACGGCTCCAGGAAATGTTGGTATGGAGGATATTTCCACAAGAGTGAATATTGAAGCGAATGATATTGATACATTAGTAAATTTTGCGAAAGCAGAGGAAATTGATTTAACGATTGTTGGACCTGAAGATACACTAGCTTTAGGGGTTGTTGATGCATTTAAACAAGCAGGTTTAAAGATTTGGGGACCTGATAGCAAGGCTGCACAAGTAGAATCAAGTAAACATTTTGCGAAACAGATGATGGCAAAATACAATATTCCTACGGCTGCTTATGAAAGTTTTGATAACTATGAAGATGCGAAAGCATATGTAGAAAAACAAGGGGCACCAATTGTTATTAAAGAAGATGGTTTAAAGGCAGGTAAAGGAGTTAGTGTTGCTTACAGTGTGGAAGAAGCGATAGAAGCATTAAAGATTGCTTTTGCGATTCCTAATAACAGTGTTGTTATTGAAGAATGTTTAGTCGGTTTTGAATTTTCATTAATGAGCTTTGTGTGTGATGATATTGTAATACCAATGGAAATTGCACAAGATCATAAATGTGCGTTTGATGGGGATAAGGGACCAAATACAGGAGGTATGGGGGTGTACTCACCTGTTAAGAAAATAACTCCTGCCATCATTGAGGAAGCAATGGAAAAAGTAATGAAACCAATGGCAAAAGCGATGGTGGAAGAAGGCTGTCCATTTACTGGGTTTTTATATGGTGGATTAATGTTAACAGAAGATGGTGTTAAGACAATTGAATTTAATGCTCGTTTTGGTGATCCAGAAGCAGAAGTAATTTTACCAAGATTAAAGAGTGATTTTATCGAAACAATCTTAGCAGTAATGAACCATGAAACTCCACAACTAGAGTGGGATAATCAAGTAACGCTAGGGGTTGTTATGGCGAGTGAAAAATATCCTGCATCTTCTACAAAGGGAGCAATTATTGAAGGTTGTGAAAATGTGGAAAGTAAAATTTATCATATGGGAACAGATTTAGTAGATGGAAAGTTAGTTACAGCAGGTGGTCGAGTATTAATTGTTGTAGCGAGTGCAAATAGCATTGAAGAAGCATATGAAAAAGCATATGCAGATGTACATAAAATTAAGTGTGATCAATTATTCTATCGCAATGATATTGGCAAGAAAGATATGTAGGAGGAGAAACAATGTTAAATCGTTATTCAAGAAAAGAAATGCGTGATATTTGGAGTGAAGAATCAAAGTTCAATGCATGGTTGAAAGTTGAAATCTTAGCTTGTGAAGCTTGGAGTACATTAGGGGAAATCCCTAAAGAAGATGTAGAGGCACTTTGGCAAAATGCATCTTTTGATATTGATCGTATTTATGAAATTGAACAGGATACAAGACATGATGTTGTCGCTTTCACAAGAGCAGTAAGTGAAACATTAGGTGAAGAAAAGAAATGGGTACACTATGGGTTAACCAGTACAGATGTGGTGGATACAGCTTATGGATACTTGTACAAACAAGCGAATGCTATTTTATTAAAAGATTTAGAAACGTTTATTGAAACGTTAAAAACACAAGCGTTAAAATACAAAGATACTGTTTGTATGGGTAGAACACATGGTGTTCACGCTGAAATTACTACTTTTGGTTTGAAGTTTGCTTTATGGTATGCCGAAATGCAAAGGAATTTAACACGTTTTAAAGAAGCGGCAGCAGCTGTTGAGTGTGGAAAAATTTCAGGGGCTGTTGGTACGTTTGCCAATACACCTCCACAAGTACAGGATTATGTATGTGAAAAATTAGGCATCAACTCTAGTTTGATTTCTACACAAACATTACAAAGAGATCGTCATGCACAATACTTTTCTACATTGGCATTAATTGGAACATCACTTGAAAAAATGGCTACGGAAGTAAGACATCTACAAAGAACAGAAGTAAGAGAAGCAGAAGAATTTTTCCGTAAAGGACAAAAAGGTTCTAGTGCAATGCCACACAAACGTAATCCAATCGGTAGTGAAAACATTTGTGGGTGTGCAAGAGTATTAAGAGGATATATGATGACTTCTTATGAAGATTTACCTTTATGGCATGAAAGAGATATTTCACATTCTGCGGCTGAAAGAATCATTGCACCAGATGCAACGGCTTTATTGGACTACATGTTAAATCGTTTCAATAGTATTTTAGCTAATTTAACAGTGTTCCCTGAAAATATGTTACATAATATTGGTTTAACGTATGGGGTAATCTTCTCACAAAGATTTATGCTTAAACTAATTGAAAAAGGTTGGGCAAGAGAAAAAGCATATGATACAGTACAACCAAATGCCATTAAATCATGGGAAAATAAAATTCCGTTTAAACAGTTAATGGAAGCAGATGAAGATGTAAGAGCAACATTAACACAAGCAGAAATTGATGATTGCTTTAATCCACAATATCAAGTTAAGAATGTGGATACGATCTTTAAAAGAGTCGGTATTTTATAATTCGTTCAATATAAGATATTCCTAGAATGATCTGAGTCCTGTCAAGTAGACACTCGAAATATCTAAAAAGCTTTATACCCCAGCTAGTCCTGTACTAGCTGGTTTTTTCTTTCATATTTAATCG
>SAAR01000406.1 GCA_009916335.1 Erysipelotrichia bacterium
GCACCAAAGAGCAACAATGGACAATCAGTCGGCAGATTCATTAACCGTCTGGCAAGATTACGATCTACAGGTTGCCACATTTCAACGTCCAAGGCATTCGGCACTACTGTTATTGGCCAATCACGCATTAACAGGCTTTGATGAGCACATTCAGCCAACCAGCGACTTGGGGTGACTATGTGTATCGGCTGTTTCCATGCTCTTCGTTTCCGTTGCCAAGTCCACCGATTAAGATCAAAGCCAGACTCATATGGAGGTCTATTGGTGATTGAGTAACCATCTTTCCACCGATAGTCTTCTGTATAGTGTTCGGCACCACAAAATGCCCACATATCGTGAAGCGTCCAAACTAAAGGTTTAGTAATATTACCAATATCCGATATTGACATCATTTCACCATTTACCCAATTAAGATGAACTATATCCATATCAGACCGATTTAAATATCTAGGCCAATCAGATGGTAATATAGCAGTTGAGTGTAATATCGGATTGCTAGTTCTAAGTAATTTATTTATTGATAAACCAAGAGGAAATCGAAATTTTCCGAATCTCTGTGCTAGTTTATTCCCAGGGCAGTACACACTCCAATCCCCAGAAACCGCTTGACTGACCAACATGCTAGAATCCAAATTATTCTTGCGTAAAGCGCTGTGGATTCGCCAAGCAGCACGAGCAGCACCACCAACCATATCTGATTGATTAACTATAGCGATTTTCATTATATATCTCTTTTCAGTATCTGATAATCAAATCTAAATATTGGTAATATTCATATTATTTACGCAATTCTTGATTTTAGTAACTTCTTTGCTGAATATATAAATGTTTTCAATTTCCCTGCACCCAATAAAATCAGAAGTTCTATAATCGTTGGCATAACTTGCGGATAGCCATGCAATGTACTAATAAGGCTGGCTTTCTCATAGATACTTGTTTTCCCAATTTTTAATTGTAAATTGTTTTTTGCATGTCGGATTGTTTTTTCTTTTTTCTTTGTTATGCGACCATAATCATGACATTCGTCAACTATATAACTAAATCTGTTTATATTAACAAAATAACCAAATTGTTGAGACATCCGCAACCATAGATCCCAATCTTGCCATGCGGGCATAGCAGGATCAAAAAGCCCAGCCAATATAAAGTTTTTTCGAGGAGCAAACACTTGACTTCCAAGAGAATTCCCTCGTCGCAGGTCCTGGTAAGTAACAGTTTGTACAGTATGCCGTCGCTCACAACCAGTAGGAGTCAACACATTTACTGAATCAAATAATCCAATAATATTATTATCATAAACTTTTTCTTGCCAAGTATTCACAAACCAATAAATTCGTTCTGGTTCGAAATAATCGTCATCATCAAGCCCTGTAATATAATCACCATTGGCAGCATTAATGCCTAAATTTCTAGCTGCACAAGCCCCCATGGGGGTAGGATTTTTCAGATAAATAATATTTTTATGTTCACGGCAAAGAATTTTAATAAAATATTCTGTATCATCAGTTGAGCCATCATCACAGACAAGAATTTCAATATTTTTATATGTCTGATTTAGCACGGAATTAACTGCCCTCATGAGCAATTGCCGGCGATTGTGGGTTGGTATATAAACAGAAACCAGAGGTTGTTCTTGATTAATGAACATTATTGCAGTCTCTCCAGAAACTTATTTTTATGAGCTTAATTAAGCTTCATATCGGCGTTATTGATCAAGTCAAAAAATAAAAGATAGTGTTTATTTATTTCTTAAATTTAGGTACGTTTAGGTACGTGTTGTTTTTAGTGGAGTGCCAAGACTATCTACAGCACACCTCTGATTTCCTCTCAACCTTCTGCATCGCCACTCACAGCGAAGATAGTCAGTAATAATAATATCAGACAGTCTGTAATTGGTTTAACGTGGTTGCCTATGTCATGAAGAATAAAATATGATCCAAGAGACTGAACTAATTCATAGTGATTTTGGTAATTTCAATAAACCACCAAGATAATTTAGACCATATTCATTGTAATAATTAGCCATATTAGCAGCAGGGGTAAAAGTCATTTCACCAAGGATAGGTTTCCCATCATTGTCATAAAAATCGACCCTCACAAATGGAAAAGGTGTCGCTAGTTTTTTGGCATGTTGTATCATTTCATTTAAACAATTAGGTCTAGCCAATTCACTATTACTCTGATTAGATTCATGCCCAATGTTTAATTTTTTCCAGTCAAGATCAAAGAAATCAAGTTTTAACTCTTTCTCTCGCTCTGAACAAACCAAAACAAGATGAGGCTTACCATTAAAACAATAAATTTTATAATCTATAGGCAGTAAACCAACACTATTTTCTATATACTCCTCGACTATTATTCTTGGCTTAATTTTATCATAATGTAGTTCCAAACATCTCTTTCCAAATTTTTGTTTTAACCATATATTTAATTTGCAACAAACATCCTCTCGGTCTAGTTGATTTTTATTCTTTGTAAGAATGTTATATCCGCAACCATGTGTGCATTTAATAGCAAATTTATTCGGCAATTCATTCCATCTAATATCTTCAACCTTTTCATATACAGCGATAAGTTTATTTAGCACCTCCTTGTCACCATATTGATTTACATAGTTATATAACTGATATTTATCAGCCAGATAGAAATCAATGGCTCATTATAATACAATTTTAACCACTGTAATTTCTCATTAAAATCAACTGGCTTTTTCAGGTTGAGCCATTTACCAGTATTTTATAATGCAACAGTTTTGTAGCGATCATTGGGGATAAACAATTAATGATATTAATAATAACTACTACACAACAATTGAATTACTAATCTAACCTTTTTATTCATAGCGCTTCATTTTTTATTTTAAAGCCGATAATATCCAGCAAAAAAACATT